>JBDSZO010000087.1:0-1809 GCA_039925105.1 Terrimesophilobacter sp.
TCCCCATGGGTTCGATGAAGTCCACAAACATGCCTGTCGGACTCACCTTTGCGGGTCGAGCGTACAGCGACTGGAAGCTCATCTCCTACGCTGGGGCTTTTGAGGATCAGTCTCCGGCGAGACGCGTGCCAGATTCCACGCCTGCCCTTTCGCCGACGTCCCTCGTTGAGAAGCTTGGTGCGCCCAATTCGAACGCACCGCGGATTGCACTTAACGCGTCGCTGTCCGAATCAGGGGACTCGGTTTCGATTCAGGTCAGTTCGGATGCTGACGAGGTTGAAGTCTTTGTTCGCGGTCTCTTTGTACCGCTGGACCGAAACGGTGACAGCTGGGAGGGTTCAGTCCGCCTTCCCGTCGGCGTTCACGACGTTTCTCACAGCGAATGGAGAGGCGCTTACGGTTCAATCGTTCAGGCCATTGCGTCAACCCGCGACGGTCGTGGAACGGTTGGTGCGTTTACCGGAGTCGGTGGAATCCTTTAGGCCATCGCAACCATTTCGTAAACCTGCGGCACCCACCAACGGGACCTGAATTCAACGAGCTAGATCGCCTCAATACCGGGAATCGGGCTCGCCTGTGACATGAATCTGCGCACGTTCTCGTCCACGATGATGTCGGAGGGGCGCAGGGGCCTGGTCAGGTACAGGCCATCCAGCTGGCTGATGCGGCTGAGCGCAACGTAGGTCTGGCCGGGCGCGAAGGAACGCTGCCCGAGGTCCACGATCGCCCGATCGTAGGTTTTGCCCTGCGACTTGTGGATGGTGACCGCCCAGGCCAGACGCAGCGGAAACTGCTGAAACTCAGCAATAATGTCGCGGGTGAGCTGCTTGGTGGTGGGGGAGTAGGAGTACTTGTACTTCTCCCAGGTCGCCGGCTCCACCTCATGTTCTTCGCCGTCAACCTCCACAAACACGGTGGAGGTGATTCTGGTGACGGTACCGACCGTGCCGTTCACCCACCGCTGGTCGCTGTCGTTGCGCAGGAACATCACCCGCGCTCCCACCTTCAGCTGCAGGGACTCTTCTGCCGGGTAGGCACGTCCGCCAAAGTCGCCGGTGATCTCCGCCTTCGCGGTGAGCACACGCCCAGGCAGTTTGGCCAGCTCGGAGGCGTTGATCTTGTTGACCGTGTCGTTGCGCGTTGCGAGCGTGATGGCATCTTCGGTCGGTGCCGTTCGCGCACCGGTCTCGTTGAGTCTCTCCGCGATCTCCGCCGTGACTGTGCCATGGCGCACCGCGTTCAACATCGCCTTGAACTCTTCCTCATGCTGGCGGTGGATCGTGTTGAGCTCAAAGATGCGCAGGTCGGCTTCGTCCCATACTTTGGCGTCGAAGAACCACATGGAACGGTACTGGTCTTCGAAGTAGGCGCGCTCGTCGGCGTCCCCTGGCACCGGCGCGAGCTGGTACGGGTCCCCGAACAAAACCACCTGCACCCCACCGAAAGCGTCGTGCGGTCGCTGCCTGGCCTGCCGGAGGCTTCGGTCGACGGCATCCAGCAGGTCAGCATTCACCATCGAGATCTCGTCGATTACCAGAGTGTCGATCGTATTCAACAGCTTGCGGAGCGGCGCATTCTGTTCGATGTCGTGGTCGGCAATGACCCCGATCGGCAGCCGAAACAGCGAATGGATGGTTTGCCCGCCAACGTTCAGCGCTGCGACCCCGGTTGGCGCCGCAATCACCAACTGTTTGGAGGTGTTCCAGGACAGATGGTTTAGCAGCGTCGACTTGCCCGTGCCGGCACGCCCCGTCACGAACACGTGTTCGCGGGTACTCTCGATGGTCGTGTAGACGGCCAACTGTTCCG
>JBDSZO010000088.1:0-2597 GCA_039925105.1 Terrimesophilobacter sp.
CTGCGGTGCGAACGGTTGCCGAGACCGCAACCCCGTCATCCGTCACCTCAAGGTCAACGCTTGCGCCGTGCACGCCGATGACGTGGGCGAGCGGCAACAGTTCTGCCGTTCGTTTCGCCGCCTGGATGCCGGCAATGCGGGCGACAGCCAATACGTCACCCTTGGGTGCTGTGCCAGAGCGCAGCGCGTCAATCACTACAGGTGAGCAGCGCACGAACCCGGCCGCGGTCGCCTCGCGCACCGTCGGCGTCTTTGCGGTGACATCCACCATGCGGGCCTGGCCGGCGGAATCCAGATGCGTGAAAGGCTGCTCGCTCATGACACCAGTGTGACAGTCAGCAGGTCACCTTCGCGCACCTCGGTGACATCTTCCGGCACGAACGCCAACGCGTTTGCTCGGGCGAGGCTCGCCACCAGGTAGGAACCAGAACCACCGGAACTGGACGGTCGAACGGATGCCGTGCCGTCCGCTCCCCGCTCGACAGCGGCGGGCATGTACTGGGCACGTCCTTTTGGACTCCGCCACCCCACGGCCGCCTTCGCCTGAAATGTGTCCCGAGACACCTGTGATCTCCCCGCCATGGCAAGCAGAGCCGGGCGAACGAACGCCTCAAACGACACGAACACACTGACTGGGTTGCCCGGGAGGGCGAAGACGATAGGAGCGGCACCGTCACTGGCAGTATCGCCGTCACCGGCAACCGCAACCGGGAACCGGCCAAAGCCCTGCGGCTTCCCCGGCTGCATCCGCACCGGACCGAACCACACACCGAGAGGTGCCAACACAGCCTTCACAATGTCGTACGCCCCAACGCTCACCCCGCCGGAGGTGACGAACGCATCCACCTCGTGTGCGTGGTTGTTCAGGATGGTTCGGAACGCATCCTCGTCGTCGGGTACCGAGCCGAGTTGGAGCGGGATGCCGCCGCAGTCCGAAACCAGGGCGGCCAGCAGCAGCGAGTTGGAGTCATGGATCTGCCCCCGGCCAAGAGATTCGCCGGGTGCCCGAAGTTCGGTCCCCGTCGAAAGCACACCGACGCGGGGCGCCGGATGGACGCGCAGTTCACCAATGCCAGTTGCTGCAGCAGCGGCCAGGTCGCGCGGGCCAAGCACCCGACCAGCGGTCAACACGACGTCGCCGGTTCGGGCGTCGGCACCGACATTGCGGATGTGGGCAGCCGGTTGCGGCGCACGAAAAATCACCACGATGTCGGTGCCCTGATCGGTGTCCTCAATCGGCACGATGCAGTCCGCGTCATCCGGCACCGAAGCACCGGTCATGATGCGGGCGGCCTCGCCGGCGCCGAGGCGCGGGTTCTCTGCGGAACCGGCGGGTAGGTCAGCCACGACCGTCAGCGACACTGGATTGTCGGCGGTAGCGGAGGAGGCGTCGGCATTGCGGAGCGCGTAACCATCCATGGCGGAATTGTCGAAGCCGGGAACATCCACTCGTGCGCGCACCTCCTTGGCGAGCACCAGTCCCAGCGTCTGTGCGAGCGGAAGTAGTTCGGGTGGACGAGGCGTCACATTGGCCAAAATGTGGCTCAGGTGTTCTTCGATGCTGATGGGTGCGGTGCTGATTTTCGAGGGGATTCCGGTTGCGTCGCGAGCCATGCGTCTACTCTAGCCATGAGCCTCGGATCAATTGATCCGAGGAAGCGGGCGGAAACTTCTGAAAGTTCCGTATATGCGGTGATAAAGTCATTCACATGACGCAGTATCGGATCAGTGAAGCGGCCGCGCTCCTCGGGGTCAGCGACGACACCGTTCGACGGTGGATCGCATCCGACGGTTTTACGGTCTCAGCAGATGACGCTGGCCGTCAGGTTGTGGGCGGTGCCGACCTTGCCCGCCGTGCACAGGAGCGTGCACAGGAACAGGCCGAGCATTCTGGTCAGGTCGCAGACACGCTTGGAATCGCGAGCAGCGCGCGCAACCGCATGGTCGGGCTGGTCACCGGCATCCTCAGCGACACCGTGATGTCGCAGGTTGAGATGCAGTGCGGACCGCACCGCATCGTGTCGCTCATGTCGACAGAGGCCGTGCGCGACCTGGGTCTCGAGATCGGCTCGCTCGCGGTTGCGGTGGTGAAGGCAACCATGGTTGTCGTCGAGTCGCCAAAGGAACAGAAGTAGTGACGCGGCGCACCAGGTTTCGAGAACTCACCGCATTCTCCGTCACAGCGTTGTCTGTTGTGGGAGTCCTGGCGATCGCGGCGTGCAGCCCGACGCCGGATTCGACCTCACCGTCGAATGCACCGTCGGATGCCTCCGCACCGGCCCTCCACGGCCAGCTCACCATCTTCGCCGCAGCGTCCCTCACTGCGTCGTTCACTGAGTTGGCCACGGATTTTAGCGAACAGAACCCCGGCGTCACGGTCAACCCGATCTCCTTCGATGGGTCATCCACTCTCGCGACCCAAATCATCGAGGGTGCCCCGGCCGACGTTTTTGCGTCGGCGGACGAGGCCAACATGCAGAAGGTCAACGCACTGCTGTCGGGGTCGCCGACGTCGTTTGCAAGCAATGTGCTGCAGATCGCGGTGCAGCCTGGCAACCCGCTCGGCATTTCCGGGCTGTCGGACCTCGCCAAGCCGG
>JBDSZO010000089.1:0-32973 GCA_039925105.1 Terrimesophilobacter sp.
GAACGTACAGCACTCCGCGCGCTTGTGCAGCAGCCACGATTTCTCCATTCCATTTGGTGCGACTTCCCCATCGACCAGGCGGAACAGTAGTGTTCGTGACAATTTTTAGTTGCAGTTGAATTATGACGGACTTTGGTTCCGAATTACAAGCGTGTGACTCAACTCATTGCCGTCGTGCCGTCCGAGAGTACGGCGGAAATGAATCCGAAAACGTTGCCGTCAGGGTCAAGGAGGTAGGCGAGCCTTCCGACGCCGGGCATGTCATCGGGTGCGAGCGCTTCGCTCCCTCCAAGTTCAATGCCCTTCGCGAAGATGGCGTCGACGTCGGCAACTCCGACGACGATGTTGCATCCGTTGACAGGAGCACCGACCTCCGGTCGGGGTCCACGGCGTTGGCTTAACCCGCCATTGATGCCGTGGCCGGGGGTCGCGCCCGAGTTCGATATCGCTCCATCACCGGTATCGATCGCCCAATAGGCAATATCGCCAAACTGCGTGAATTTCCAGTCGAGCAATTGCCCATAGAAATCAATGAGTTCACTCGGCTCTGACGCGTGGATTTCGAAATGTACGACGAGGCTTGCCATCATTCCTCCCGGTTCGGTGCGGCCAAGATTACGACGCTGACACCTCGAGGTCAACCTTGTGGTCCGACACGCCTACGCCATGCCGTTTTAGATACCCAGTATATTTATACTCCGTGTATACATACCCGGAATTGTTTGCCGGATTCGGTTGATCGAAAGGACCTCATGTCTGTTCGCCAAAGCCTCCTCGCCATCCTCGACCAGGGGTCGTGCTACGGCTACCAACTGCGCAGCGAGTTCGATCGACGAACCGGTTCAACGTGGCCGCTGAATGTCGGCCAGATCTACAACACGCTGGATCGGCTTGAACGCGACGGGCTGGTGGAAAAACTGGACTCCGAGGATGCCGACCCGGAGGCTTCCGGCCAGATCTACTACCGGATCACCTCGTCGGGACGCGCGGAGGTCGCGGGTTGGCTTCACTCCCCCGTTGAGAGAACTGCTGCCACGCGCGACGAGTTGGCGATCAAACTCGCCATCGCGGTGACGCTGCCGGGTGTGGACATCTCGAAGGTAATCCAGGTGCAGCGCACGTCAACACTGCGCACACTGCTCGAACTGACGAACACGAAGAACGCATCCGGCAACCCGGATTCGCCGGAAGAGTTGGCCTGGCTGCTCGTTGTCGATTCGTTGATCTTCCAGGCTGAGGCAGAAATGCGCTGGCTTGAGCATTCGGAATCGAGACTGGCGCGGGCAGCGGCTGCCGGTCTGGCCTCCTCACTGCCGCTCAGCACCGAGGTGCCGAAGCGTGGGCGACCGGCGAAGGCGGCTGCCCGGTAAAAGGGCAAAACGAAGGCGGCTCTGCAACGATCGAGCAACCTAGCACTTGCGCGCGACGATGTGGAACACGTGCCAGTGCTTCGGACCGATGATAGAGAGCCCGTCCTCGTCTTCCTCCACCAGATCCAGAACTTCGAAGCCCGCAAACAATTCATCGACAGCGTGCCGCGAATGAAAGTTCATATCCTTGCGATCCGCCCAGGAATCATGCGGGCCAAAAAGCTCCCCGGCAAAGAAGCCTGACGATGACACGCTTGAACCGATTGCGGACCACAGGATCGGGAACGCATCAGGCCGGCAAAACGGGAGCGAGAATCCGGCGTACACCAGGTCGGCGACCGGCAGCGCGTTCAGGTCCCCAAAATCGGAGCGCTGAACCGTCAATGCCGGTAGAAAGCTCGCATCCACTCCGAATCGGACGCGCTGCTCGACCCCCTCCGAACCGTCGATGGCAAGCACCTGCCAGCCACCACGAAGCAAGAAGCGGGTGTCGCTGCCCTCGCCACAGCCCAGATCGATGGCATGGCCCGGCGGCGCATTACGAAGTTTCGTCGCACGCAGAAGCGTCGGACGAGCATCCCGCCCGGCCTGGGAAGCATAAAACTCACTCCAGTCCATGACGACAAGAGCCTACTGCCGGGGGAAGCACCCGTACAGAGGAGCCAGAACGCGGCCCGGCTTCGATACGCCGCTGCGCGGCGACTCAACTGGCCGGAAAGCGATGCGCGGCTACTCCAACCGACGAACTCCAGTCACGGCTACTTTGCATCGGCGTAGCTGTCCACAACGGCAATGGTGAGCGGGAACTCGACTTCGGTATCACCAAACAGCAAGCGTCCTGCCGCAGAGGCAGCGCTCCCTACTACGGCGACAACTGCATCCGTCATCGCCGCCGGTGTGTGAACAACTATCTCGTCATGCAGAAAGAACACCAGGTGTGGGGCATCCATGAGCCATGCCGCCCCGCCGAGGTCACGCAGGCTTCCGCGCAGCGTCGCCATCCAGCACAGAGCCCACTCTGCCGCAGAACCTTGCACCACAAAGTTGCGCGTGAACCGGCCCCAGGAGCGTGCCTGCCCGCGCGCCCGACTCGCATCCGCGTCGGTGGAAGTCTCACCGTAGGCGGCGGCCTGCAGCTCACGCCAACCCTTCCCCGGCAGTGGCGAACTGCGACCGAGGCGAGTCGTCACAACCTCACCGCGTTCACCGGTACGCGCGGCCGCCTCAACAAGACCAATCGCTCGAGGGTACGCCTTGGCCAGGGCTGGCATCAGACGACCGCTCTCCCCCGTCGTCGCCCCATACATTGCTCCCAACATCGCCACCTTCGCATGGTCTCGAGTTGCGATCGTCCCACTTGCAACAATCCCGGCATACATGTCCTTAGCCTGACCAGCACGCGCCATCGCCGCATCCCCGGACATCGCCGCCAGGATGCGGGGCTCCAACTGCGACGCGTCCGCCACCACCAGCTTCCACCCAGCGTCGGCAACGACCGCACCGCGCACTTGCTTCGGCAACTGCAGTGCACCACCGCCACCCTTGCTCGCCCAGCGCCCCGTCACGACACCACCAACCACGTAGTCCGGCCGAAACCGGCCGGCGTGAACATTCGCATCAAGCCAGTGCCAACCATTGGCGCTCAGCAACCGAGCCAGTTTCTTGTATTCGAGAAGCGGTTCAATCGCCGGATGCCGCAGTTTCTTCAACTCCCACGACCTCGTCGACGTCACCATCAGGCCGGCCCGTTGCAGCGACTTGATCAGGTCGGCTGACGAGTCAGGGTTCAACTCTGGAGCCTCCAGAGCGCCACGAACCCGCTCGAGAACTGCGGCAAGTTTCGCGGGGCGCTCGCCCGGCTTGGGTCGCGGACCGAGTAGATCAGTCAGTAGCTGCTCGTGCAGCTCTGCATGCCACGGCAACCCTGCGAACTGCATCTCCGCCGCCACCAAGGCGCCTGCCGATTCTGCCGCAAGCAGCCTGGAGATTCGGGCCGACTCAGCCGACCCCGCCACCGTCTGGCACTGAAGCCGGAACTCCGCGACCGGATCCGACGGCGCGACCTGAGGTTCCAGATCGAAGAGCCCAGTCACCTCGCGATCTTCGCGGGCAGATTCGTCCCACGCGCTGGGCTCTGCTCGCGCAAGTGCCGAGTCGGCGGTCAGCACCGACTGGCGTAGTATCGCGTGCGAAAGCCGAAGGTCGACGCAGCGCTCAACCCTCACCTTTGCAGCCAGCAACGGCGGATACCACCGGGTCGTGTCATCCCACACCCAGCGCGGGCGATCGCGCTGCAACCTGGCCACCTCAGCAGCGAGCCCCTCGAGGGCGACAAGTGTCGGATCCCCGAATGGGATGCCCGCATCGTCGACCGGCGAAAGCAGTACACCGTTCGGCTGGGAGGTAAGAACGATGTGCACGTCACCAGTCTGCCGGGTGCCCAAGACACCCGGCACCGCCTCATCCCGCGTAATCGTGTACCAAATGAAGGCAATTTGGCGTACGAGCACCAAAGCTGGCCGGAGACTTGTCACCGCTCGAAGCAAATGCCTTCATTTGGTACATCATCGGCGGGCGGATGCCGTGTGGACACGAACGAACCGAGCGCGAGGCTGACCGCTAGTGCAGCAGCGTCCCGTCCTTGGCGAGAGCGTTCTTCTCCCCGGCCTCAATCGCGACGGTGAAGCGATTTTGCTTCGGCGGCATCGGGCAGTTGAATGCGTAGGAGAACCCGCAGGGGGGCAGCACGGCGCGATTGAAGTCGAGAGTGACGTTGCCTTGTGCATCCGGTGCGACAAACAGGAATCGCCCAACGCTGTAGGTGTCAACACCACTTGTCGCATCCGAAAACACTATCTGCAGTGCGCGCCCAGACTTGATCGCCGCCAGCGAGTAGTCGACGCCATCCTTGGAGAAACTGATCTCCCCTGGCACCTCAAGCTCACGAGTTTCGCCTTCGTCCTTGCTGTGCTCGAACGGGATCGTTGCACCCGGAAGTTCGACAAAACGTGACTGCACAACCCAATCGGCGTTGAAGGGGTACGCGTCAATTCCACCGAAGTTTTGGATGCCTTCCGAGTTCGAATCCCACACCCGCAGCGCATAGTTGCCGGTCGGCCCGGCAATGACGAACCCACTCACCGTGTCGCTGAAAACAATGTCGGCCGGATTCTCGGCGTCCTTGCCTGCCACCGCAATCTCGCCGTCGACCAGCTCGCCATTGACCCGGATGCCGTCAGATGCCGCAGCGCTCAGCAACAGACCGGACTCGCCTGCGGGCAGCGGTGCCCAGGTTCCCGGAACACCCCACACCGGCTGCGCCGAGTCGATCCACTGGGTGTTCACCAGTGCCAGATTTCCATGCGGCTGGACCACTGCCTGATCGCGGCGCTCTCGGAAGACGGCGAGTGCGGATTCTGGGGTGGCGGTGGCGGTATCGGTCATTGTTCCATCCTTGTCGAGATCACCGTCTTCAACCAGTCGAATCACGCCAGTGTTCCCGGTTGACACGAATGGGTCGGCTCGAGCGAGCCAAGCGATGACAAACAGGCACAGGGGCCAGCGTCGCACACAAAAAAGTCGACCCCCGCAACATTGAAGTTGCGGGGGCCGAGCTAATTCAGTGACTACAGGGCGCGAATGTTTTCCGCCTGCGGACCCTTCGGTCCCTGTGCCAGGTCGAATTCGACCTTCTGGTTCTCGTCGAGCGACTTGTAGCCGCTTCCGGTGATTGCCGAGTAGTGGGCGAACACGTCGGGACTTCCGTCCTCAGGGGCGATGAAACCAAAGCCCTTTTCCGCGTTGAACCACTTAACGGTGCCTACTGCCATTTTCTTTTTCTCCTTCAGGAGTGCTGCTCGCGTGGCCCCGACTGTCGGGACCACTCGTCGCGGTGTTCATCGGCCGCTCCCGAAAGATTCAGATCACCGACTAAGGATTCACTGGCATTCAAGATCTGCGAGGTACTGCAACTGCGATATAGACAGTAGTGCACTTTGATGCGTATTTACAGTGGTTGCGCAACTCCGATACGAATTGTTACTTATGTCTTTTCAGCGCAGGAGCAGGCCGGAAGCGATACCTCCGACGCCGGCCATGGTAATCATCCACACCATGAGCAGAACACCGGTCATCCAGGCCAAGCGAATTCGACGCGATTGGTTGACGTCCGACTGAAGCTGTCGAAACACACTGAGCGCCAGTGCAGGATTCCCAAAACCCTCCGACCGGGAATGCCAGGTCGTGCTCACCTGTGCGGCATTCGACAGTTGAAAGATTTGCGCCGTCGACAGTGTCGCAGGCAAATATTTGAGCCACGGTTTGAGTTCCCGCGGGGTCAGGATCGCCACCCGTCGGGGTGGACGAGTCACAGTGACACTTCGCGGGCCGACCACCACAAGACACGGAATGACGTCGACGCGGTCACCAACGGCATCGGACAACAATTGGGCACAACGAACCGCTGACGATTCTGCGTCACGAATGTGCGGAACAGGTTCGCCCTCGACCAGCACAACACCTTCGCCAACCCACAACGCGTCACCAACATGGTTACGAACCGAAATGGCGAACACGCCAGCAGGGCCGATCGCGAGGTGGTCGACGTTCCCACCGTCGCGCGCGATGGGAACAGAACTACACACTGACCAGTCCGGACCAAGTTGTTTCAAGGCGTCATCGATCCCCAATTCGCCCGCGGCCGCACGGTACATCCGCCTGGATTCTGACGACAGTGGACTGCGGCCAAAGAATCTGGAGACGATTGAACGGGAACGGCCAGTTCCATAGTGACCCAGAAACATCCGAACGAGCGGGAAATTTTGGTCGGATACTGACAGCGCGGGTAGGACGGATCTCTGCGCTTTGCCGTTTGCGGTCGGCTTTCGCGCTCCGCAATGGTCGGCTGGTGTGCCGCCCGTCGCCTCAATGTGCATAGTCACTCTATTTCCGCCCCACAGCTCACCAAAACGCTATCGGGAGCGGCGATCGGGCTCGACCCCCAGAACTGAGGACGCTCCAACGGGGGCAGAAGCCCCCAGCGAACTGAAGCGAGCACGTACAATCGCTCACGAAAATGGGACTTGCGAATCTCGAAAAATCGGCGCAGGCTTGAGGAAGATCAACTCGTCGCCCGGAAGAGCCGCACCAAGTGCCGCACCGGGCGATGAGTCTTGATAAGGGCCTTTCTCTCGCGTTCAGGTCTCCCGTGTTCAGTCCTCGAGCGGCCATTCCTCCAGGGGCCCGAGCAGATCTTGAGCGACCGTGGCGTGGGCTGAGTCTTCGCTGCTGGGATGAAAGCCGCCCGCCAGCACATCCCGGTACAGCCGCCCGAGCTCGTTTTCGGCAAAGAATGTTGACCCTCCGCCGACCTTCACCGCCTGGTTCACGACATATTGTGCCATCTGGGTCGCACGAAGCTTGAGCCCGACCAGCGCACGGAACCAGGATAAGCCGCGGTCGACGGCCTCATCGATGTCGCGGGCGACGGATGCCAGATCCGCAATCACAGGGTCGAGGGCGAGCGCCGCGTCAGCAATCTTCCACCGCACGTCAGGATCGAGTCTGGCTGGCCTGCCGCCATTCTTGACCGAAGTCCGACGGTTCGCCGCATCGACAGCCAATACAAGGGCCCGCTGCCCAATACCCGTGTACACGGCAGCAACAAGCGTTTCGAAATTGGCGAAAATGGCAAAAATTAGCGAATCCGCATTTGGTCCAGGTTCCAGGCGCCGAAAAACCCGGCCCGGCTCCGCACGAACAGCATCGAGGCGAGTGCTGTTACTCTGCGAGGCTCGCATACCGATCGTGTTCCAGTCGTCCGCGACCGTAATTCCGTCGGCTCCGCGCTCAATGACCGCATGGACAAGTTTTGGTGCGTCAACGGATGTCGAATCCAGCCCGAATAAACCGAGCCTCGTCCAGACCGGTGAAAGGCTGGTGAAAATTTTTGTACCGGTGAAACGGTAACCACCATCGGGCTCCGGCACCGCGTTTGTGTGACTGCCGAACAGGACAAGATCGTTGCCTGCCTCGCTGATGGCGAGCGCAAAAATTTCCCCTGCGGCAGCTTCGCGCAGTACAAAATCGAGCGAATCATCCCCCCGATCGTGCAGGGTCTTTGCCACCCCCGTCCACACCAGGTGCATGTTGACGGCGAGAGCGGTTGCGGGTGCAGCGGCCGCCAGACGTTGCTGTTCGCGCACCACGGTCAGCAAAGAGTGTCCGGCACCGCCGAACTCTGCTGGGATGAGTGCCGTGAGATATCCGGCTTCAGCAAGCTCAGCGACATCCTCAGAACAAAACGTGTTCGTGCTGTCGTAGCTGACAGCGCGGGAATGAATTCGGTCAAGCAGTTCTTCGCTGAGAATGGTCACTTACCAAGAATGCCACCTGCCTGCCGTTGCTACCCCACATCGTTGTCGATGACGGATACAGTTCCCTCGTGACCGCATTGGATCTTCGAGGGCTATCCGCTCCGGTGTCGAAGGATGAACTCAAGGCGTTCCGTCGCCAGAATGCGTTTGGCACCGAACTGATTTTCCGCGTGTTCCTCGGAGTCATCGTTGTGCTGGCCGCGGCAATGATGATGGTGTTTCTGCTGGACTCTTCTGCGACCGGACCCGACCTAACAGGCACAGGTACGAACGGCATCGGTCGGGCGATAGTTGTGGTGATCGTCGTGATCGCTGTCAGCGCGGGATTCCTGGTGCTTGGCGAACTGAATTCACGAATGATCTGGCGGCGGCGGTACCGGATCAGCCAGTTCGCCGGCAACAACGGTCTCGTCTTCGCGATGCGCACGGGCGGACCGCCCTATCCTGGAATAATTTTCACTCTGGGCAACAACCAGGCGGTCACCGAGCAGCTGTTCAGCGTGGGTGAGAAACAACTCGACATCGGCAACTACCGTTACACGACCGGTTCGGGTAAGAACAAGAAGACCCATACCTGGGGCTACGTCGCCATCAAACTTGAGCGCAAACTACCGCACATGGTGCTGGATGCTCGCTCCAACAACTTTCTCGGATCGAATCTGCCAACAGCGTTATCGCGGGACCAGATTTTGAAGCTCGAAGGAGACTTCGACCGGCACTTTACGCTTTACTGCCCACAACAATATGAGACCGATGCGCTCTACATTTTCACCCCCGACCTTATGGCGCTCTTCATCGACGAAGCGACACGGTGGGAAAAAAGACCCGCGATCGCTCCGAACGTTATGCGGACTCAAGGCTCGCCCCGGTCGGCACAACGCCAGCGGTCAACACCAGCGTGCCACGCCAAACTGTCGACATGATTGCCCCGAGTGGTCAACGTCTCACCAAGGGCATACCGATAGTTGGGTTCATCATTGTCGGCGTGATTGGCGTGGTCATGCTGGTCAACTTTTTGCCTCTGTTTCGAATTTTTTAGCGCGTGTGAGAAGGCTCTTACTCCGCTGGCGACGGGAGCCCATCGGGCAGCTTCTCAGTGCTGACCATCACCAGGCGCTGGGTCGGTCGGGTCATCGCGACATAGAGCGCGGCGGCGCCCCGAGCGCTCGCCGCAACGATGCGCGCAGGCTCGACAATGACAACGGAGTCAAACTCCAACCCCTTTGCCTCCTGGGCCGTCATCACCGCAATATCCGAGGTGAGTGCATCGGATCCATGGCCGACTCGATCGCCGAAAACCTGCTGGAGTGCTTCTGTCGCGCTGGCAACATCCTCATCAACAGCGATCACGGCCATCGTGCCCGGCACCTCAAGCGCCTTGTGTGCAGCCTCGACGACATTCGAGACGACCTCGAGTGGCCACTGGCCTGGGCGCACGGAGCTTGCCAAAGTTACCGGCAGGCCGTGGGCGACCGCCATCGAATCGGCGGCGGCCGCGATCCGTCCTGGCGTGCGGTAGTTCACCGTGAGTTCTTCACGCCGGATCCAATCCTCGGTGTGTCGCTCACCAACCAGTGGCGTCAGCGCGTGTTCCCAAGTTTCCGCAGCCGACGCCGCAGCGGCCTGTGCAATATCGCCGACGATGGTGAAAGACCTACCAGGACCCCGGCGTTGCAGCAAACGCCACTGCATCGGTGAAAGTTCCTGCGCCTCGTCAACGACAATGTGACCGTAAGCCCAGCGCCGATCTGACGCCGCGCGCTCGGCAGTTGTGCCGGCATCCGCGAATTCGGCAAAACCACTCGCGAGCGACTTTGCGTCGACAATTCCAGAAACGCCCATGTTTTCGATCGCCTGTTCCGCGTTCTCCACGTCGCGTGCTCGCTGCAACTTTGCTTCACGGCGGACCGCAGCATCGCTCACGCTCGCCTCACCCAGCAACTCGGCGGCCTCATCCAGCAGTGGAATATCCGAAATGGTGAACGCCGCCCCGCGCCCCCGCTGTACCAACGCGCGCTCCTCTGCACTCCAGTCCGGAGTCAACTCGGCCAGCCAGTGCGGCCTTGCATACAGGTCTGCCACCAGTTTCTGCGGCGTCAACGGCAACCACGCCGTGTTCAACGCAACCCGCACATCGCTTGAGGTTCGCAGATCCTCGCGCAGAAGCGCCTGGTCAGACTCATCGATCGAGTTGCCGTTCTCGCGCAACTGCGCAACCAATTGCCTGGTCAATGCGGTCAATGCTGCCTTTACAAAAATGACTCGCGCCTGGTTGTAAGGCTTGCCGGAGTCACGGGCCCTGCTCATGGCGTTGGCAACGAGAGCGGGGTCGAGCGTGACGCGTTCTCCGTTAACGTCCAGGTCTTGCGGTTCTGCAGGAATCCGTTGGCGCGACCGAACCGCACGCGCCAGGAGCGCCGCCATCCTGGCGTCACCCTTGAGCACTGCCACCTCGCTGACATCGTCGGTGGTCGCTTCAACCCCGGGGAACAGCGAACCAAGGCTGGCCAGAACGACGCCGGACTCCCCGAGTGACGGCAAAACCGATTCAATGTAGCGAAGGAATGAACGGGACGGGCCAACGATGAGCACGCCACTCGACCGCAGTCGCTCACGGTGCGAGTACAGCAGGAACGCTGCTCGATGCAGCGCCACCGCAGTTTTGCCAGTGCCGGGCCCACCCTGGACCACGAGAACGCCGCGAAGGTCAGACCGGATGATGCGGTCCTGCTCCGCCTGGATGGTGGCGACAATGTCCGACATCCGTCCGGTACGCTGCGCGGACAGGGCAGCCAACAGTGCGCCCTCCCCCTGCAACTGGACGGTCGGCTCCGTAAGAAGTTCAGAGTCGAAGATCTCATCCTCGATACGGATCAGTTTTCGTCCGCTCGAAATCAGGTGACGACGTGCGCGTGTACCCATCGGCGTCTTTGCGGTTGCCTGATAGAACGCGCTCGCCCGCGGGACACGCCAGTCGAGCAAAAGCGGTTGCTGATCCGCATCGCGCAATCCGATCCGCCCGATGTATCGGTGGATGCTCTGCCCGTCGTCACCCAGCACGTCGAGGCGCCCAAACGCCAGACGCTCACCAACCTCACGCAACTGGCCGAGACGGTCTTCGTAGAGGCGAGCGAAACTGTCGCGTTCACTTCTGGCCTGGTGTCCACCGCCAACGCTTTGGCTTCTGATCTCGGAGAGCTGGGCTTCAGTCTCATCCTGAAGCTCGTCGAGCCGCTGATACAGCGCGCCAATGTACTCGCGCTCGCGATCGAGTTCGCTTAATCCCACCAAGACTCACATCCCTTGAAATTCGGACACGCAAGTCTATCGGGTTACTCGGATTGGGTTTCCTGCCCCTGTTGCTCACGCAGGATTGCCAACGCTCGGGAGACCCGCTCGGTCAGACCGCTCACTTTGCGCGGAGCCTTACGCTCGAGATCGTCCAAAACCACTATCGCTTCTGCCCGCAACTTGGCGTGCACAGCGTTGAGGGCAAGATTTCGGGCCAGGGAGATGCGCGCACCGGCAAACGCGAGCCAACCGGTGATCGCCAGCGGAACAACAAAGACTATGGGCGCCCACATCGGAGCTTCGCCGAGTGTCGCCAGCCACACGATTGCCGCAAGGTCGAGAAGTGCAAGGAGCGGCGGAATAGCGCGGACGAACCTTCCCAGTGCAACACGTTTGCTCAGGTCGTTCTGGCGGGCGTCGAGGGTCTCGACCCACCGTCGATAATCAGCGAGCCTCCCGCGCGACATGCGGATCGCTGGCAGCGCCCGAAGTTCGTCGCGGATCACCTGATAGCCGGTGAGTGGTCGGCGCAGGGCTCGCGCGGCCAGAAGTGCAACGACTGCAGCCAGTGCGCTCAGCGCAACCAGCAGCAGCAGTCCGGACAGCGGCTCGCTGTTACCGATCAGGAAAACCGCAAAATTTACACCAACGATGAGCGTAACCGCGGCGATCGAGCAGAGGGTGATAGTCCAGGCGAGACCGCGATCGCGATCCCGGGACCCGGCGGCGCGCCCGGCCCGGCGCACCTGGTGGCCCGTGACAACATCCACAAGTTGAAGCATTAATCCGAGAGCAAACGCGCTTGTCACAATCGTGACGAAAACGCCCAGTGTCGTTGAGTTCATGGCAGCTCCCTTGCCTGCAGGCCTAAAAGACCTTGCCTGGGTTCAGTATCCCCTGTGGATCGAAAACGTGCTTGATCTGACGTTGCAATTCGAGTTGGGTTGATCCGAGTTCGTCGCCCAACCACCGCTTCTTCAGTACCCCGACACCGTGTTCACCGGTCAAGGTACCGCCCATCCGGATGGCGGCCGCAAACAGTTCCCCGGCGGCGTCCCACACGATCTGCGGAATTTCGGGTGTGTCTACGAGGAAGTTGGGGTGCAGATTCCCGTCGCCAGCGTGTGCGACCGTCGGAATGCTGAGACCAAACTTCTTTTCGAGCACAGCAATCGCTGCGAACATCTCCGGCAGGCGACTGCGTGGGACCGCGACGTCCTCAATGAGTACCGTCCCTCTCGCTGCCAACGCCGGATGGAACGAGCGTCGAACGGCCAACAGCCGCTCCCCCTGCTGCTCATCCATGCTCACTTCGACGGTGCCGCGATGAGATCGGAGGATGCTGGCGATCTTGTTCGCCTCGGTCGCACTCTCCGAACCATCGCATTGGGCGAGGAGGTAGCCCTGGCCTTGTGACGAAAGGTCAAGCCCGAGGTACTCGTCGATGAGCTGAAGACTTGTCGAATCCAGGAGCTCCAAAACGGCCGGGGTCAGACCGGACGCGGTGATCGCGGCCGCAGCGTGGGCGGCAGAATCAACATTCGGAAATAGTGCGCTGAGCGTCGCTCTCGGACCTTTCGGAATCGGCAGCAACCGCAGGGTTGCGTCGACGACAACGCCGAGGGTCCCCTCCGAACCGATCATGAGCGCGGTCAGGTCAAGGCCTGTCACGCCTTTCACCGTGCGGTGACCTATTCGCATGACGTCACCGGAAGCCAAAACCACCGTGAGACCGAGTACCGCTTCGCGCGTCACACCGTACTTGGCACAAAGCAATCCGCCAGCGTTGGTCGCGATATTCCCGCCGATGGTTGAAATTGCCCGGCTTGCCGGATCCGGTGCGAACCAGAGACCGTGCTTACTCAGCGAATCGTTGAAGTCTCCGTTCAAGATCCCCGGCTCAACTACCGCAAGCTGGTCTTCAACCGAAAGCTCCAGAACGCGGTTCATCCTTCGCAGTGAAAGAACTATCTCACCCGTTGACCCGGTTCCACCGCCGGCAAGTCCTGTGCCGGCGCCACGCGGAACAACCGGCACCGAATGTTGAGACGCTATGCGCAAGACTGCTTGGACATCCGAGATCGTTCTCGCGCTGACGACGGCAAGCGGTATGCCGGAAGAACGGTAACCCGATTGGTCACTGCGTGCATCCTCGAGCGCCACGGCTCCGGTGGCAACTTTCGATCCGAGTTCGGCGCGAAGATGCCGCAACGCGACGTCGGTCATGACTGTTGACCGAGCAGAGCGTCGATCGCCTCCCGGGACGGAATCGAGGGCACCGCTCCGAGTGTTTGCACCGAAATCGCCGCCGCCGCCGTGGCGAATGCTGCGGCCTCAGCGAAAGTCCGGCCTTCGGCAATCGCCGCAGCCAGGGCGCCACAGTAGGTGTCGCCAGCACCGGTAGTGTCAATGGCCGTGACTGTTCTCGCCGGCACTCGAGAGACCTCGCGCCCCGCCTCAAAAAGCACAGAACCGTCCCCACCGAGGGTGACGACGAGACGGTTGACCCGGCAAGCGAGTCGTGCGGAGGCTTTAGAAACGTCATCGCTGCCCCCGATCAGGCACGCTTCATGCTCGTTGACTATCAGGTAGTCCAGGGCATCGATAAGTTCATCCGGCAACTCTTGCGCGGGGGCCGCATTGACAATGACGGTCGTTCCGGCTTCCCTCGCACACCGTGCAGCATCCACGACTGTCGCAACCGGCAGTTCCAACTGCATCAGAAGTACCGCCGATGATGCGATGACGTTGCGCTCGTGTTCTCCAAGCTCGGTAACAGTGGCGTTGGCACCGGAGGCAACGATGATGGTGTTTTCGGCGTTGTCCGCCACGACAATGAACGCCTGCCCGCTGGGTTCGTCGGAGTGACGCACCATGGTGGTCTCCATGCCAGCCTCGGTCATCGTGGCCTCAAGTTCCGCGCCGTGGGCGTCGCGGCCCAACGCCCCGAGGAACGTCGTTGCAGCGCCAGCCCGCGCTGCAGCGACCGCCTGATTGAGCCCCTTGCCTCCCGGATACGTCGCCTGCGAGGAGGCCAACAGGGTCTCTCCAGGCCCAGGGATCCGATCAACGGTGAACACAACATCCATGTTCGCGCTCCCCAGCATTGCGATGCCCGAGTGCGCGAGATTTTCCATACACCAACATTATCGGGATGTCGCAGTACCCCAATCGTGCCAGTCACCGCGACAATAAGGCAGAGTGGACCTGTGCACGAAACCCGACTTTCCACCGCTGGCCCGTTTGACGGCGAAGGTGTGCTCCGCTACCTGGCCGGGCACGCAATCCCGGGTGTCGAATTCGCAGACGCCAAGCGCTACCGACGCGTTGTGCGCCTGGATTCTGGCGGCCACACGTCGTTGCTGGTGCGCCTCGATGGCCCAGAGGGCATCAAGGTGCTGATTGACGAACCTGCCCCAAAAGTGCCCATCCCCGACGAGCCTGTGCCTGCTGCGCCAGTGCCTGGCAGTCCAGACCCTAAGGACGTGCTGGCACGGGTGCGGCAGTTGGCGAACCTCGACGCGGACTCCACCACGATCGATGCGCACCTGAGCGCGGATGCGGCATTGGCACAGCGCGTACAAGCGAATCCCGGTATCCGTGTGCCCGGCACACTTGATCCGCAGGAACAACTGTTCAGGACACTCATCGGTCAGCAGATTTCAATCAGCGCCGCACGAACCGTTCTGGGGGCCCTGGTGAAAAAACTTTGCGGTGAATCCGGGCAATTCCCCACTGCGGAACAGATCGCCGCGCGCGGCCAGGAAGTATTGCGCGGGCCGAAAGCGCGCATCGCGACGATTCTCACGGTTGCCCAGGCTCTTGCGTCAGGGGAGTTAACCATCAGCCGGTCCCACAACGTCGAAGAGCTCACCGAACGGCTCACCGCATTTGCCGGCATCGGTCCGTGGACGGCCGGGTATGTGGCTATGCGGGTGCTTGGTGCGCCTGACGTGCTGCTGTCGACCGACACCGTTCTGCTGAAAGGTGCCGCTGCACTCGGCCTGCCATCAACCCCGCGCGGAATCGCTGACTACGGTCAGCGCTGGGCGCCTTACCGCAGCTACGCAGGGTTGCACCTGTGGCGGGCTGCGCAGTCTTCTCGATAGCGCGACATCGTGGTGGCTGTACTCAGAATCAGTCAGTAGCGTTGAGGTATGAAATATAAGGTTCTTTTAGTCGTCGGTGTCGGAATTGGTTACATTCTCGGGGCACGCGCAGGTCGCCCGCGATACGAGAAGATCAAGGCAAAGGCCACAGATGCCTGGGAAGACCCGCGGGTGCAGAAGGTTGTCACAGACGGCCAGGCATTCGTCAAAGAGAACGCGCCCATCGTTCAGGACAAGGTTGTCGCGGGAACGCGGGCCGCCGTTGCAGGAACTCAGGCGACGTATGCAAAGACCGCCGAAACGGCCAAAGAGATTTCTGACACTGTCGTCAAGACAGCCAAAGACACCTCAGAGAAGGTCGCCGGGACCGCCAGAGAGGTGACAAGCAAGGTCGCCAAGACGACCCAGGGCGTGCGCGAAAAGATCGCGGGTGCGGCAAACGAAGTTCGGGCAGCCCTCAGCGACAGGGGCGACGAAGTTGTCGATGGAGTGATCATCGCCGCCGTCAAGGCTCGCGACAGCGCGCTGGAAGACGACGCCGACGACTAGGTCGGCTCGAATTCAGTCCTGCGACGTGTGCACCGGTTGGATGACATTAATTACGCCAGTCATCGGAGCCAGCCCACTGAGTCGTTCCGGCGAGAGCACACGCGCAACATCCTCAGCGCTCATCAACCCGGCCGCAATCACCAGGTCAGCGATCGATGCATCGGTAGTCAGGGCGGTGTGCGCAAGCGTTGCAGACGCCGCGTAGCCGATGTACGGCGTCAAGGCCGTAACGACCCCAACCGAGGACTCAACCTGCGCGGCAAGCCGGGACGTGTTTGGCGTAATTCCGTCGATGCAGTGCACCCGCAGGGTGTAGCAGGCGTTGGTCATCCATGCGATCGACTGCAAGATGCTGTGCGCAATCACCGGCTCGAACGCGTTGAGTTGAAGCTGGCCGGCTTCAGCCGCAGCAGTGACAGTAGCATCCGCACCAATCACGCTGAACGCGACCTGGTTCACAACCTCCGGAATGACCGGGTTGACCTTCCCAGGCATGATCGACGACCCCGCCTGGCGAACCGGGAGGTTGATCTCGCCGATGCCCGCCTGCGGGCCGCTCGACAACAGTCGAAGGTCGTTGCAGATTTTGGAGAGTTTGACCGCCGCGCGCTTGAGATGACCGCTCAGGGTCATGAAGATCCCCGCATCGCTGGTGGCTTCGATGAGATCCGGCGAGGTGACCATGTCGACGCCCGCAATGACGGACAGGTGTTGGCGAACCGATTCGGCATACCTGGGATCAGCAGTGATTCCGGTGCCGATTGCGGTCGCCCCCATATTGATCTCGTTCAACCAGGGAATTGTTTCGTTCAACCGGTCGTAGTCCTCCGCAATGGTGTGGGCGAAGCCATTGAACTCCTGACCGAGGGTCATCGGTACCGCATCCTGCAGCTGGGTGCGTCCAACTTTCAAGATGTTGGCGAACTCCGTGCCTTTCGCGGCGAACGCCGCCGTCAACTTGACGTGCTCATTGAGCAACCGCTGTGTTCCAAGAACCATCGCCAGCTTGATGGCGGTGGGGTAAACGTCATTTGTGCTTTGGCTCCGATTAACGTCATCGATCGGGTGGAAGCTCACATAGTCCCCGAATGGCTTGCCGGAAAGCTCCAGACACCGGTTCGCAATGACATCGTTGGTGTTCATGTTGGTAGAGGTTCCTGCGCCTCCCTGAATGACGCCAACCATGAACTGGTCATGTAGTTCACCGTCGATGATCTCCTGACACACGCGGTCAATGAGATCCGCTTTCCCGGCACTGAGCGTCCCCAAATCCTTGTTGGCCCTCGCTGCTGACTGTTTGACCATTCCCAGAGCACGGATCAGGTCAGGGTAAACCGAGATCGGGCGCCTCGTGATCGGGAAATTCTCGCGCGCCCGTTCTGTGTGTATTCCCCAATAAGCATCCGCCGGGATCTCCATCGATCCGACCGAATCACTTTCAGTCCTCGTGGGACCGTCATGCGCTGACACTGGCAACGCACTTGGCGCTTCACTCATCCGAAATTCTCCTTCGACACGGGATAGTTCAACTGTACCCGGGGTGAGAACTCTCGACTGAACTCGGACCGTCAGTTGAAGGCGGGAACTATCAGATATATGCCGAAGACCACCGTGGCAGCACACACCGCGAATGCTGCCAAGGCACCCGCGCCGTAAAGATGGCCTGCAGCTGGACGCGCGGCGCGGGTGCGCTCGCGAGACTCGACCAGTCGGATGCCAACGGAGGCAAACGTCACGAGCACGCAGGCACCGACGAGAGACGCTACGGCAACAATGCCGAACTCTGCCCACGCAATCAATGTACGTTCCGTTCGTTGGCCCGCGGTGCAGGCACCGGCGAGTGCCTGGCCGACTTGTTCGAAATGGATGGGGGCGCATTCGGCATCGACATGGTTGGCGTGTGTGCGCTGTGGACCGAAATTTCGCTCGCCACATTCTTGTGGTTGACCGGGTTGCGGCGGGAGCGGCGGAACATGAGAACGATTACCGCAGCCCCGACCACTGCATCGGCAGCGATCCCCCACGGTCCGAGACGGGCGACCAGCTCAGCCACCGCCGCCATTACTGCGGCGGCTGGAAGGGTCACCAGCCAGGCGAGCGCAATTCTGCCGGCAACCCGCCAACGCACTCCCCGCCGATTCTTGCCGAGCCCTGCACCGATGACTGAGCCGCTGGCCACCTGCGTGGTCGACAGCGCGAATCCGAGGTGCGAGCTGGCGAGGATGGTCGCCGTTGTTGATGCTTCGGCAGCAAAACCCTGAGGAGGTGCAATGTCGGTAATCGCGGTGCCGATGGTTTTAATGATCCGCCATCCGCCCATGTAGGTTCCGAGTGCGATGGCAAGCGCACAGACGGCAATCACCCAGAATTCCGGACCGGTGCCAGAGGCTTGGAACCCTCCCGCTATGAGCGTGAGAGTGATGATGCCCATCGTCTTTTGGGCATCGTTGGTTCCGTGCGCAAGCGACACCAGGCTTGAGGTGAACACCTGACCGTACTTGAAGCGCTTCCTTGCCTGATCAGCCTTGGGACCTGCGGTTATCCCATACGCGATCTTGGTTACCACGAACGCCACAATTGCCGCAATGAACGGCGCGAGAATGGCCGGAAGAACAATTTTGGTCATCAAGACGCTGGGGTCGATCGCACCGAATCCGGTCCCGACAATAACCGCACCGATGAGTCCGCCAAACAACGCGTGCGAAGAACTTGACGGAAGGCCGAGCAACCAGGTTGCCAGATTCCACATAATTGCGCCGATCAGTCCAGCGAAGATCATTGTCGGCGTGATTTGGATCCCGCCAGCGCCTTCACGGATGAGTCCGCCGGAAATGGTTCTGGCGACCTCGGTGCTGAGGAACGCGCCGACCAGATTGAGCACCGCGGCGATCGCCACAGCGACCCTCGGCTTCAGCGCGCCGGTGGCAATGGGGGTAGCCATCGCGTTGGCGGTGTCGTGAAAGCCGTTGGTGAAATCAAAGAAAAGAGCCAGCACGATAACCAGCGCGACCATAAGTGAAATGTCCACTGCCGACGAGTCTTACATCCCCTCCCCGCAGCGGTCAACAGCGCAGAAAGCGAAGCACAGCGTACGAACATTTACACCCGCAATCACCCCGTGTACTGGGGGAAGACAGAGTATTCTCTTTCACCCCCAACCGCACTAAGCTTCTCGCGTAGCCAAGCTGACATGATTGCGGGGATCGCTTCTTGGATGACAACAGTTTTTATGGTGCACCGGCGGGCTGGTATCCGGATCCGCTGGGGCTCCCTCAGTTGCGCTGGTGGGACAGCACAGCGTGGACACATCAGACCGCGGAGGCTCGAGCCCCCATGGTCATGCAGGAGACCACTTTTGCCTGGCCGGAAGATGAACTCGACAACGACGAGGGACTGCCGACGCGCCGCGAGCGACGCGAGCAGGAGCGGCGCGACCACCTTGACACACCGATGCCCACCGCGTTGACGCTTCTGGAGTTGGAGCCACCGTCGATCGACGAGGTCCAGGAGCCCGCCACGGTGCCGGCGCAGGAATCGCTCGTCAGTTCTTTAGCTGAATCCAGCTTTGAGTCGCCATCGACCCCACAATCGGTATTCAGCCCAGAATTTGACGGCGGTTCGGGGTTTGCCGCCACTGTACCTGTGGCGGAACCTCTCGTTGAGCCGCTCATCGAACCCGAATTCGTCGAGGACAGCGACGACGACCTTACAGAGACAGACCTTCCGTTCCCCCTGGCCGCGAAACGTGCCACATCCCTTCAGGACCGACCGGACAGTGACGCCAACTCACCCGCGCAAGCAGGTGACCATTCTTTCGATTGGTCACGACAGGACAGTCCGCAGGTCGAAGGCTCCTCCCGTGCTACTTTCCTGCCCCAAGAGGCGTCAAGCCCGGTACGGGTTGCCGCCGTACCAAGCAAGGGAACCCACAACGCGGCCGTGTGGATGATTGCGCTCATTCCGCTCATGCAACTCGTCGTCAGTCTGCTCATGCTGACCGCCCTTGGCGCCGCCGTCCCGTCAGTCGCCATGGTCGCCATTTGGCTCGTCCCCTACCCGCTGGTGGTGATTCTTGCTACGGTCGACCGCGCCCTGTTGAAACGCAGTGGACACGAAAAGACCGCCCATTGGCTCTGGGCCCTGCTGACCGCCCCGATTTACCTCATCGTGCGCGCCGTGGCAAGCATTCGAGAGTCCGGCGGCGGATTTGGCCCAATCCTGGTGTGGGCTGTGCTCGGACTGCTCCACCTCGCATCCATCGTCGCGGTGCCAGGATTGCTCATTTCGGCGGTTCCCACCTTGTTCGCCCAACAGGCGCAGCAGTCCATTGTTTCGGATGCCGCCATCATCGGAACCGATTTGAAGGTTTCCTGCCCTGCGCCCGCTGTGCTGGTCGGCCAAACGTTCACCTGCGCTGGCATAACGTCGGCCGACAAGAAACTGAGTATTGACGTGAGTCTCCAGAGGGTCAACGGCTGGATTGACTGGCGCGTCGACGACTGGGGAATTTACACCCTCGGTTAGGGCACAGACCCGACGCGCGAAGCACCGTGGTGACGATACCGTTGGCTCATGAGCACTGACGGGCGCTGGCTGAGTGAGAGCGAGCGCCGACGCCTCACCAGAATCCCCAGCGACCGGGCCATGACGGCGACGCTTGCGACGACCGGGCTCATCGCGGCAACGATGCAAACGCTCGTGACGCCGATCATCCCGCAACTCCCTGTGCTCCTGGACACCACTGTTGCTGACGCCCAATGGGTGCTCACGTCTACCTTGCTCGCCGCTGCAGTCGCCACACCGATCGGCGGGCGACTCGGCGACATGTATGGCAAGCGTCGCATTGCGCTCGCCCTGCTCATGGTGATGACTTTCGGTTCAATCATCGCCGCACTCTCCACCACACTGATCCCGATGATCATCGGCCGCAGCCTGCAGGGCGTCGGCCTTGGAGTCATTGCGCTAGGAATCAGTATCCTGCGAGACATCATCCACCCGAAGAAGCTTGGCGGCGCTGTCGCCCTGGTGAGCGCAACGATGGGTGTCGGCGGCGCGCTCGGGCTTTTCGTTTCTGCACTGATCGCCGAAAGCTTCGACTGGCACTACCTGTTTTGGCTGTCGGTGCTCCTGGGGCTTATCGCGTTCGTTCTTGTGATCACCATCATCCCGGTCAGCACACTGCGCACAGAAGGAGAATTCGACTGGGGGGGTGCGATAGGCCTCTCCATCGGGCTGATCGGCATCCTGCTCGGTGTATCGAAAGGCAACGAGTGGGGGTGGACCTCGCCTGCGACACTGGGCCTGATCATTGGCGGTGTCCTCGTGTTCCTGATCTGGGGGTTCTACGAGCTTCGGCTGGCAACGCCTCTTGTCGACCTGAGGATCGCCGCCCGGCGGCCGGTGCTGTTGACCAACCTCGCGTCGATCACGGTCGGGTTTGCGTTCTTCATGACGGCAGCGGCTCAGCCAATCCTCCTGCAGCTACCGACCGACACCGGAGTGGGATTGGGCCAGACCCTGCTGATTGCCAGCCTGTGTTTGATGCCGAATGGTTTGGTGATGTTCCTCATTTCTCCTGTCGCAGCACGGTTATCGAATGCGCGCGGGCCGCGCACCAGCCTGATGCTCGGGGGGTTGATCATCGCCATCGCCTTCGGTATCGCGGTGTTCCTGATGCACGAGGTGTGGCATGTGATTCTGGTGTCAACACTGGTTGGGCTCGGTACCGGATTTGCGTACTCTGCGATGCCGACCCTGATCATGCACTCGGTCCCTCCGACCGAGACGGCTGCGGCGAACGGCCTCAACTCGGTCATGCGCACGCTCGGGTCTACCGTCGCGGCGAGCCTGATCGGAGTGGTGCTGTCCTCCGATTTCGTCGTCTCATCCGGCATCGAAATCCCAACCCGAGAGGCATTCCAGATCCTCTTCGGACTTGCTGCTGTCATCGCACTGATCGGCACGATAATTGCCGTCTTTATTCCGCGTAGGGAACGCCGCTACGAGGACACCCAGAGCATTCCGGTTCAACACCTTCCCGAGCACTGACCCGGCAATCCGCTTAGGGCGCTTCTTCCGGATACCAGACCCGCATGCCATCAACTTTTGCGAACGAGATCAACTGGTGCTCCTTTGTCGACGTCGCCGACATGATGTCGAACACCGGAACACCGCGGGCGAGCAGTGCGTCTCCGATCAGTGAACGGTGACATCGCCACGGCACCGCCTCCGCGCACATGATGGCGAGAGTCTGTCGACGCGCGGCAGCGATCAGCTCGTCAACTCCCGCCGCAAATTCGGGGGTTTGCATGTAGTCGGCGAAACCGCGAAATGAGGCGTTCCGCCAGCCCATATTAACGCTGTCCTTAGTGGTTTTCCGGAGTCCACCAAGGTCTGGCATCCTGCCATAGTCGATACCCGCACCAGGAAGCCAAACTGCCAGTTCCTTCTGGCCGTACTGCGGGTTGTGGCGAGACCCAGGAACCGTGCGCACGTCGATAACCCGCACTACACCGTTGGCCTCCAGCATCCGCACGAACTCTTCGGCCGAATGCGTGGAATGCCCGACAGTGAACACACCCTGGTGGGCATCTGAGGATTTCACCATGCCATCCACGCTACCCCGACGCTCTCACCGGAGACGGCAGGCCTCATGCGCCGCGAGCTTAGGCTGGGACGGTGCGACTTCTTCTCATCAGGCACGGCCAGACCCCCGGGAATGTACTCGGCCAATTGGACACGGCACACCCGGGCCCGGAACTCACCGAGTTGGGTCGTCGGCAGGCTCAGGCGCTCACCACAACGCTCGAGCAGGAGCGGCTGGACGCGCTTTACGCATCCACCCTGGTTCGAACTCAGTTAACGGCGAGGCCACTCGCACGGGCACGCACGCTCGATGTTGACATCCGCCCTGGACTGCACGAAATCGAGGCCGGATCACTCGAACTGCGCAGCGACCGGGACTCAATCCGCGCCTACCTGGAAACGGTCTTCGCTTGGGGCGATGGCGACCTTTCCGTCGCGATGCCGGGTGGCCAGGACGGCCACGCATTCTTTGGCCGGTTCGACGCCGAAATCGCCAGCATTGCCGCATCCGGTGCACAAACCGCGGCGGCATTCAGTCACGGCGCGGCCATCAGAGTGTGGGTCGCACGCCGCGCGTCGAACATCAGGCCGGCGTTCGCAACCGAAAATGCGCTCGACAACACGGGCGTGGTGGCGTTGCAAGGCTCACCGTCAACAGGGTGGACGCTCACCGAATGGGCCGGACGATCCGTCCCGGAGATCCCGTCAGATACGTAGCTGCCCTGACCGAACTTCCCTGACCGAGCTGCCGACTATTCCCCCGGTGCCGCGCCAAGAGCCGTTCGAGCTACCGCGTGCCTCGCCGCGAACTCGGCCTGGGATTCAGGATCCAACCGACGGGCGCGCCAAGGTGCACTGTTGTCGGCAATATCGGCGAGCTTCACCGCGCGAGCGATGGGATCCGCGTTGATTGCCGCATAGTAGTCAACATCCGACACGTCGCTGCGGCGAGTGAGCACCGAAACAATCGAGACAATTTCCGGACGGATCCCTGCCTCGCGCAGATCCTGCTCCGTGATGTCACTGTCCTCCATCACGCTATGCAGCCAGGCAGCAGCGTGATGGATGGGTTCGTTTCGCCAATCGAAACGCTCGGCAACGCGTGCCGGATGGTCAATGTACGCGGCACCGATTCGGTCCAGTTGACCGCGGTGCGCGATAGTCGCCAACGCCGAGGCGATACCCTGCTGGGCCCTCGCGTCAGACTCTGGCATGGGGCTCGGGTTGATCACCGCCACATCCATCGGTGGGGCACTGTGTGCTGGCGGAGCGACTGGCGCTGGTGCCGACACTGGTGCCGGTGCTGTCTTCGACTCGGCGACAGTCACGGGCGGTGCGAAAGGATAAGGTGCGGAGACGGGTGCCGGTGCTGAGGCATGCGCCTCAACTGGTTCCGCCACATGGGCCGACATTGTGCGAGCGCCCGCCAGCACCGGCTCCATGGTTTCGGGGGCCGGCATCGCGGCGTGCGCACCAAAACGGGCCTCGAAATGTTCCATCGACCACTGCTCGTTCTGAACTGGAACGTCAGTAATGGTTGCTCCTGGCTGGTATTGCTCCAACTGGGCGTCCTCCACTTCAGAGAAGTGGGTGTCGAGGTCATCGCGCACGTACAGGAATCCACTTTGCCCAATTTCCACCCAGGTGTTTGTGAGCCATTGGAAGTAGCGGCGACGTCCTGCAATCGTCACGGCAGTGAAAACGCCCACAACGTGGAAGCCATTGTCGGTAACCCGGGTGTAGTAGCGTTGCGCGTCGTCGACGCGGCCAATTGGCGGCACCGACTGCTCTTCGTTGAACGTGGAGTCCACGAACCGATCAAAGTTGAACTGAGGAGCAACCCGCGCCACAAGGTGATCTCCGGCGTGCGCCAGGGTGATCTCGCGGAGCACCGTCAACTGCTCGACACTGGCATCAGGCCATTCGAGTGCATCACCTGCCGCAGTCAATTGTGCGCGGCTCAGAATGGGATGCGAAAGCCACTGCGCTTCCGGCACGTCCACAGGCGGCAGTGTTTGGGTTTCAATGGACCCGTTTCCGGGCACACCGACGTTGTAGTCGATCATCGTACGTCCACCTAATTTCGGGTATGTCGCGCTAGGACGCGACAGATGGATATTGCTTGAGTTCTCGTCGAGTCCAGAATAGAACTTTCCCCAGGGAAATGCCGACCCCATCCACTGCGAGAATCTCTTGCCCCGACCCTAGAACAACCGTTATACCGGTCGCACCACCCAGTTCAAGGGTCATAGATCGACCTGTCGGTCTTCGCCCGCCAGACTCAGAATCGTGTGTGCAGACTCCTAGCAGACGAGTTGACAGTTACCGCCAACGTTGTACACCCCATTTATGGGACTCGCATTAGTCACCACGATCGCGCTAGACCTAGAACATGCCCTCAGTACGCACCCGATTCACCTTCGATGGAGGCGCCGCAAGCTACTTCGGTACTGCCGTGCTCGGACTTCTCATTACCGTGCTCACACTTGGTATCTGCTACCCGTTTGCGCTCGTTCTCATCGAGCGTTGGCGCTGCGCGCACACCTACATTGACGGGCAGCAACTGGTGTTCACTGGCAGCGCTGTCGGCCTCTTCGGACTGTGGATCAAATGGCTGTTTCTGAGCATCATTACCGTCGGCATTTACCTGTTTTGGGTTGCGCCTCGAGTGCAGGCGTGGAAAACGGTGAACACGGGCTTTGCCGTACCGGTCGCGCCACTGTCATCCTGGGCACCGAACATTCTTCAGGCCAGCTGACCGACAAACATCTGCGCGTAAACGACAGAGGTGCGATAGTTGTCGGGCGAGGTGTAGCGATGAAGTTCATGATCATGATGTTCTCTGAGCCATCCGACCTGCACGCCAAGACCACGGACTGGGTGGAGCGGATGACTGCGTTCATGGTGCGCCTGGACGATGAACTCTCGCAGTCAGGCGAACTGGTCTATGCGGAAGTCCTGGAGTTCGGAGAGTCGGCTCGGTTGGTAGACCGGCACGGTGGCGTCCATGTCGGAACATTTTCGGGCACAACAAAACCGCTGTCACGATTCTGGGTGGTCAAGGTTCCGGATGAGTCAAGAGCGGGCGCCATTGCGGCTAGCATCGCCGAGGTCGTGGAGGCCGCCGTCGAGGTGCGCAAGGTACTCGAAGCTTCGCATCGCCCCTAGCTTGCGCCTGCGGAAAGCGAGTCAAACGAACAGGTTGCTCAAAAACTGACCGACCACTGGCGCGCTGACCAATGCGGCGATCGCTGTCGCGGAAATCGCGAGTGCAGCCCAGGATACTCGTAACCGCCGGGCGGTTCGCACCTCCCGGTGCAGTGCATCGAATTGCTGTTGCAGCATCCGAGCGTTGGACGACGCTGCCGGGTGCGTGTGCCAGGTGGCCGGGTCCGCAGCGACCATCGCGATCAGTGCGACCTGATGCGGGGCGAGAACGACTGGCTGAGTGCGGAGCCAACGGACGAGGTTGTGTGCGTCCAGGACCCGCACGAACCGCGGCAGTTCTTTTACCGTGACCGACTTGGGGTCGACGAACGCGAGGACGGGTGTCACGTCGACGGACGCCGGGAGAACGCGTGACAGGCTGATGGTGGCGCGCTCAGCCTCGTATTCAGAATTACGCATATACGGCATTGTGTGTCCGGCGACCGTAAGGGAGCGCGCGCCTACCGCAATGGGTTGGCCGGCATGGTGTTTGGTGTTGACGGTGAACACACCGCACGGACCGATGATGATGTGGTCGACATCTGAGATGCCGGTACCGATGGGCACTGAGTGAAGGACCGTCCATCGATTGTCGAGGCTGGCCAGCATCCGACCGGTGATGCTTTCGCCGACCGCACCGACGTACCACGCCTGTTCGTCGCGGGTAAGCGGCGAGATGCCGAGCACGCGCGCAAGAGTACCGCGGGGCGGGGTATCGGCGCGTGAGCGCAGGAGCTCTTCCATGACCGCACGGCCTGCGATTCGCTCGACCAGATCGTTTTCCACGATGTCCCCCGACAACATGTCTTGCTCTCCCTGAATAGTGTTCCTTGACTCTGCCTGTAATGCGTGGTATTTGGCAGTCCCCACTTCGCGGGTGGGTTGGCTTGTCCACGGCAGCAAGTCGACGGTGACTGACGTTTAGGCTTATTGATATGAATCATCTGGAATCTAATGCGTCACCGGGCAATTCGATCGATGCGAACGCGGTGTTGTGGAATTTACCTCCGGCGGAGCGGGTTGGCAAGCCGCTGCTGGTGATGATGCACGGGCTGGGCAGCCACGAGGGCGACTTGTTCGGGTTGAACCGGTTCCTGCCTCCGGGGCTCGTGGTGGCATCGCTCCGTGCGCCGCTTGCCTACGATGGCGGGTTTGCCTGGTTTCAGGCTGGTGAGCAGGGTGGAACCGACACGACGTTGCTGGATGGGTCGGTGCAGGGAGTATTGGGCTGGGTCGACCGCCTCGAGGTGGCGCCGACGAGCGTTGCCCTGATGGGGTTTTCCCAGGGTGGTTGTATGGCGCTGCAACTCGTCCGACAGGCGCCGGAACGCTTCGCCTACGTCCTGCAGCTCAGTGGTTTCGTCGCAAACTCGGCGCATCCCGGTGATGCGGCGCTGGCCGCGCGGGTGCCACGTATGCCGGTGTTCTGGGCTCACGGTGATCAGGATGACGTGATCGCGCTGGAATCGGTTGACCGCACACGGCGTTGGCTGGACGAACACACAACTGTGCAGGCACATCGATATCCAATGGCGCACACGGTCAGCCAGGAGGAACTGGCCGACCTTGTGGACTTCGTTGCGGCGCGGTCGGCGAACTGAACGGCGCACGCACTAAACGGAATCGCCGCGCACGAAACTAGTCCAGCTCGACCGGCTGGAACCAGGGTGGATACACCGCAATCTTGGGGCTGAACTCGCTGGCACGCAACAACTCACGCACCTGACCGCGCGCCTTATCGTTGGCGACACCAACCAACGAGATTGACCCCATCGGAAACGAATCCTGCACCAATAACTCGGCCACCAACTCGCGGCCCTCATCCAGCCTCGGCAGGCGAACCGCTTTTCCGTCCACGACGGTGAACCGCGCCACTGTTGCCGCGGCATCATCGTCGGCGAGCACCACACCACCAGAAGCCAGCTCGCTTTTAGCAATCTGGCCCATCGTGCTCACCAACATCACAAACTCCCCCGCCGGCAATTTCTGTGCCGCGGGGGCTAGACGCTCATCGGCAGCGCCCGCAAGCGCGCCAGCCCACAACTCGGCATGAGGCACCAGGAAGAACGGAACGAAACTGGCAACGCTCTCGCCGGACGACACCGCCGCTGCACGACGCCGCGCCCGGTTTTCGACCGACGACAAATCCACCACAGGCAGCGCGCCGCGAGCGTCCGCCTGAATACAACCTGCAGAGAGGATGCCGGGAAGATTGCGCAGGTGCGTCACATGGAATATGCGCTTCGTACCCGGATCGACTGTCGTTGCCTTCTCGCTGAGCAAAGGCGCACGCCGAGTCGGCGGCTTTCGCCGAGGCGACCTACTTCTTGTCAGACTTGGGGATGTCGTGCCAGAAACAACAGGCACCACCTTCGGCGTGCACTGGTCGCACAGCTCCGCCACCAGACCATGAATACAATCGTCGGTCACGTGGGCCTCTCGTCGGTAGTGCTACCCCCCACGTTACGGGGAATCGGCATCGAGCGGATACGATCCTCGACTCTGACCCGGCTCTTCCCGCCTTTTCGGACCACGACCGCACCGGGAACGGTAACCACAAGTGGGGGCGAACTCTGGCCACGTTTACCCGCGAACTGGGGACTGTCAAGTCGAACGAAGTTCAATAGCGTCTCTAGTGGGGATATCGAGTTGCGCGGGGGGCGCAGCCGATTTCCATGAAAGGGGGGGGTACATGTCACTCGACACCATGACCCCTGCCGCGACGCGCCAGGGCACTCATTCCGCAGGCACAGCCATCACAAGCTCAGGAACAGACAGAGCGGACTTCACAAACCCGGAGTTTGAACAGATCCAGCAAACGGCGCAGATCATCATCGCCGGCTGGTATCCGGATCCATCCGACGTTGAATCACTCCGTTGGTGGGATGGCGCCACCTGGACGGCAGAGGTTAAAGAGCGTCGCCCGATCACAGCACCAACGGCCATCGCCAAGCCCACAGGATCAACCAATGCTTTCCCGCCGGTCGCGATCCGCGCCGACGCAAGCCTGCCGCCCATCGACCCGTACCGTCCGAGAGATCGACACGAGCATGACACCTACGTGCCGATGGCCTCACTTTCCAATAACCTCCGGCTCGGACCCACCCACACCTACACGGCGTCCGTGTGGTGGCTGGCAACCCTGCCAGTCTGGTCAACGGCTATCGTTGTGGCACTCGTTGTCGGTCTCGGTTCGTTCTACTCGGGCTTCCTGCAACTGTTCACGGCACTGATCGTGTTGTTCATTTCCGCAGCGATCACCATCCATGACCGTAAAGTTTTGCTCGCCGACAACCACCCGACCGCAGCATCCACACTGTGGTTCCTTTTGTCACCGTTGGCCTACCTGATCGCCCGCGGAGTGCACGTTCACCGCTCGATGGGCCGCGGATGGGCTCCGGTCGTTATGTACTTGATCTGCTCTGTCGTTCCAGCCGCGGCGGTCATATCGATCACCTTCCTGCTGACCCTCGCAGTCAACTTCCTTCGCTGACCGCTCAGGAGTTCGCGATCCGCACCCCTCGGCGCCGCGACGCAACCCGGCCTACGCTGGAAACATGCAGCTGAGCACTATTGCCCTGACCACCATCGACGGGACCCATACCACCTTCGGCGACTATGTCGGTGGTGCCGTGTTGGTCGTCAATGTAGCCTCCAAGTGCGGATTCACTCCGCAGTACGCCGGACTGCAGGAACTGTATGAGCGCTACGGTGAGCGCGGATTGAGCGTCCTCGGGTTCCCGTGCAACCAATTCAAAGGCCAGGAACCGGGCAGTTCAGAAGCCATTCAGGAGTTCTGCTCCGTGAACTTTGGCGTCACATTCCCCCTGTTCGCCAAAGTGGATGTCAACGGCGAAAGCCAACACCCGCTCTTCACACAACTCACGCAGGCCGCAGACGACAACGGCAAGGCCGGACCAATCAAATGGAACTTCGAAAAGTTTCTGGTGTCCTCCTCCGGAGACGTACGCCGATTTCGCAGCATGACGAAACCAAGCTCACAGCGGATCACCGGTGCGATCGAGGATGCGCTCGCGTCGTCAGTGGCTTAAGGCATCTTTTTCTGCGGGTACGGCAACTCGTGCCTTACAAGCTGTTCGACGAATCCCGCGATCTTGCGTTGGCGCGCTGCAGCAGTCTTCAGCTGGCTCAACCGAAAGTACAGTGCGAAACGATTCTGCGACGTCAACACGTCGTACATGGCTTGCGCCTTCGGCGCCGCAGCAATCGCGGCCAACAGGTCGGCCGGCGCCTCGGCTGTTGCCGGACCCGTGTACGCTCGCTCCCATCTGCCATCCGCCTTCGCTGCCTCCACCGCCGCCCACCCGGCCGGCTGCATGCGACCCTCGGAATCGAGCCGGGTGATGTGGTCGACGTTGCGGAGCGACCACATGCTGCGCGGCCCACGCGGTTGGAAACGCTGGAACGTGCTCTGCTCATCCCGACGCCCCGCCTGGGCGTCGATCCACCCGACGCACAGCGCCTCATCGAGCGCATCGACATAGAACAACGCCGTTACTGAGCCACCCTTTCGAGACAGGATGAGCCGCACGCCAGGCGAGGAATCATGATGACGCTGAAGCCAGCTCCGCCACTCGTCAGCATCGGCAACAAGAAGCTCAGGAAATTCGGTGGGCATACGCCAGAGTATCGAGTGCCACTGACCCTCGTACCACTTGGCGTCGCTACTCGTTGGTTTCGCAGCGGCCAGCCCAAGCGGTAGGTAGGCTTGAATCATGAGCAGGGAACTCGCCAACAACACCGAGACCAACCGCTATACGCTGCACATCGACGGCAGCCTGGCCAGCGCGGTTGACTACCAGATCCGCGGAAAATCGATCTCGTTCACCCATACCTTCACCGACACGAAACGTCGCGGCCAGGGACTCGCCGGCGAAATAGTCGAGTTTGCCGTCGACGATGTTGAAAATAACACGGACTTCCGCATCGTTCCGATGTGCTGGTACGTCGGCGAATGGTTCGACAAGCATCCGGAGCGTTCAGAGCTGCTCACTCGGTAACCACTGCGTCAGCTCTACTCAGGCAGTCATCAGGTCAAGCAGAGCTCGAGCGTAAGCATCCGCCGCATTATCGGCAGTGTCGAAATGCGCCAACCCGCCGGCATAGGCGATCTCCACCCGAAAAACCGAACCGACCATTGTCAGGGATCGGAAAGAATCGCCGAGAAGTTCCCGCATCTGATCCTCACGGGGTAACCACAGGGCGTTCTCCAGCGCCACAGAATCCAACGCCCACTCCGTCGTGCCGTTGAAACCCAGAATGGTCCCGGTGTCGAAGGTGTGGGCCTCGATGGTCATGTCGCTCACCGTGAACACTTCAGAGGCAAGCTCCGGCGACTCGATGACAAACATGTCACCAGAGACAGGTGCCCACGCCAAACCGGCACCACGCAGCAGGCGGGCGCACTCAAAGGAAATCACACCACAATGTTCCCAGCGTCACCTGAATCCCTCCCCAGAGGATCGGACCACCTCAGGCGAAGAAGAAAACAATTGTGCGTTCCTGCCGCGAATGCCCCTGAGAAGGTGGAGTTCATACCAGCCTCCGGCGCAACATCTTCGGCACTCGACGCGACGAAAATGCCGCGCTGGATCGGGGACGGCCGGGTGGCGTCAAAAATTGTCCCCCGGCAATCCCTGGACTTGTCCCCCATATTCGGTAGCCTCAATTGGCGACACCCCCACCAAAGGGAACGGTTGTGCTCGGCATGACTCCCTAGACTCGGGGGAATCCGATCTGAACCCGAGTCAGCGAAAAGGATGAAGAATATGACGCCAGAGCAGCCGACATCCGTGCCACCGGGATGGTACCCGGATCCGCACGGCGTCGCAGAGTTGCGCTGGTGGGATGGCTCCGACTGGACCGATCACCTCCACAACACTGATGCGTCGGCTGAAAACGCCGAGCCAACGGCCGCCGAACCGGCATTCGCCGAACCAGCATTCGCCGAACCAGCACCCGTCGAACCAGCACCCGTCGAACCAGCACCCTTTGAACCAGCACCCTTTGAACACAGTGCGGCGCAGCCCGCGGAAGTCACCCCCGCAGAACCGGTCACCCTCGCTCCGGTAGCTGTTGACCCGGCCGCTGTAGACCCGGCAGCTGTAGATCCTGCACTGGACTTCCCACCGCCGGAATATCACCCACTCGGACAGGTCGAGGATGACTTCGGCACCCCAGTGTTCGATCTGGGCTACGAACCAACTCCTGCTGCAGCGCACGAAGTCGTTCCGGATGCGCCCTCCCCAATGCATGACCTGTTTTCCATGGAGACGCCGGTTGAGGAAGCTGCGACCGCGGCACCCGAGGTCGACGCGCCGGGGACCGAACTTCCGCAGCTGCCAGAACCTGTACCCGCCGAGCCCTTTGCCGCCGAGCCCTTTTCCGCCGAGCCTTTTGCCGCAGCACCTAGTGCCGGGGCACCTATTGAGGCTGAACCAACCCCAGTCACGGATCCGAACCGACTCCCTTCTCGTCGCGAGCTGCGCGAACGCGGTGGGACCCTCGCTGAACCATTGCCGGTGCACGACGCGCCAGTTCCTGAGGCGCCCGTATTCGACCCGGCCGAGCAGTATGCCGCACCAACGGTAGCCCCTGCACAACCGGCAGCAATCTTCGATACCTCAGTGCCAACGTCGTTTGACTGGACTGCAGACGCACCCGATACTCCTCCGGCAGATCCAGAATTCAGCGCCATGCCAACTTTGGACCCTGTTTCGCTCGCGCCGGAAACTCCGGAAACGTTCACACCCGAGCAGATGCCCCTACCGACACAGGTCGTGCCAGAACCTGCCGCCGCCTGGAGTGCTCACAACGCGCCATCGGTACTCCCTGTGGTTGAGATTCCTTTGCCCACTCTGCGATCGTCAACGATCTCGGGCTGGCTGATCGCCTTCATGCCACTGATCGCCGGAATCCTGAGCCTCGGAGCGGTGAAGGGCGCCGAAAATTACCCGCGTTACGCACCAGCAGGGGTGAGTTGGTGGATGCTCGTCGGAGGGGTGCTCGTCATCCTCTACCTGATTACGGCCGTGCTGGCTGTCGCCGACCGCAGGCGGCTCGATTCGTTCGGACACAGCGCACCGGCGCACTGGGCATGGGCGTTCGCGACGGCACCGGCTTACCTGACCATGCGCATGTTCGCCATCCTGCGCGAAACCGGTCGGATGACGTCGCAACTGTGGGTCTGGATTATCCTGACTCTCGCCCTGGTCGGCGCATACCTGGCGGCGACCTATTTTGCGCCAGACCTGGTCTCGGCCTATACCCTGCCGTTCCTGTAACCAGCAATCGCGTGCGGCGGATGACCACGAAGCGGCTCACGTCAGCGACTCGCAAAGAATGACCCGTTAAAAGGTGAGGAGGCGGTGGTTATGGAACCTGCTCGGCCTGCGAATCTACCCCCGTAATTTCGCTGCCGGCCTTGGCCCGCCACCGCCTCCGGGTGTCCCCCGTCTTGCGTGAGTC
>JBDSZO010000090.1:0-15396 GCA_039925105.1 Terrimesophilobacter sp.
TGGTCAGCGCAGGCGAAACTGAACCCCTTCGTCATTTCCGGCGGCCTTGGGTGCCGCGTGTGGGACAACTCCGGTCGCACCTACCTCGACTTCTCCAGCCAGCTCGTGAACGTCAACATTGGGCACCAGCATCCGGCAGTTGTCGCGGCCATCCAGAAGCAGGCGGGCATCCTCGCGACGATCTCGCCGCCAACGGCGAACCTGGAACGGGGGGAGGCGGCGAAACGCATTGTCGATCGCGCCCCAGACGGATTCAATAAGGTGTTCTTCACAAACGGAGGTGCGGATGCGAACGAGAACGCGATCCGCATGGCTCGCCTGCACACCGGCCGAGACAAGATTCTTTCCACCTACCGCTCGTACCACGGCAACACCGGCTCAGCTATTGTCTCCACGGGAGACTGGCGCCGAGTCGCGAACGAGTTTGCGCGCGGGCACGCCCACTTTTTTGGTCCCTACGAGTATCGAAGTGAGTTCTGGTCGACAAGTCCAGAGCAGGAGTCGGAGCGCGCACTGCACCACCTGGAACGCGTCATCCAGAGCGAGGGCCCTGCCGGAATTGCCGCGGTGTTGCTGGAGACCATCCCCGGTACTGCCGGCGTGCTGATGCCTCCGCCGGGCTACCTCGAGGGTGTTCGGGCGCTCTGCGACAAGTACAATCTTTTGGTGATCTTCGACGAGGTTATGGCGGGCTTTGGTCGCACCGGGAATTGGTTTGCGTTTGACGCCTACGACGTTGTGCCAGACCTCATCACCTTCGCGAAAGGCGTGAACTCCGGATACGTGCCCGTCGGTGGCGTCATCATCTCTGACGCAATCGCACACGACTTCGACGAGACGGTGTTCCCCGGTGGACTCACCTACAGCGGTCATCCGCTCGCCATGGCCTCCATTGTTGGCGCACTCGACGCGATGGAGTCGGAAGGCATCGTCACAAACGCTGCACGCGTCGGTCGCGACGTCATCGCACCGGCTCTGGAGAAACTCAAGGCCGATCATCCGATCGTCGGCGAGGTGCGCGGCACGGGTGTGTTTTGGGCCGTCGAACTTGTTTCCGATCGCGACGCGCGCACGCCGGTGAGCGCGGCAGTGATGGGCAGGATCAAATCCGAACTGATTGCCCGCAACCTGTTGCCGTTCATTTCGGAGAACCGAATCCACGTTGTGCCACCGTGCGTCGTCACCGATGCTGAGGTCGCAGAAGCTATGGACATCTACAGCGAGGTGCTCTCCCTCGACCTGTTGCACTGATTGCGCGCTGACGATGTGAGACGCATCGTCGGCATAGGCTGGGAGCATGCCTCGTTCCAATCGTCCGCGTCGCGGCCGCCACGCACCCGTTGGGGCACACGCAGGGGCACAGGGGAGCACTGAGGGCCCCGCGCTCGACCTCAACCGTGCACTCTTTGGCACGCTTCGCACCGAAACCAAGCGCGGTCTGGAGTGGAACGTGCAACCGATCTCGGCAACGTCGGCGCTGAAGCCGTACCGGTGCCCAGGATGCAATCTGGAAATCCCGCTCGGCCAGCCGCACCTTGTCGCGTGGCGGGCAGACGGGCTACTCGGTAAGGAAGCGGATATCGCTTCACGCCGTCACTGGCACTCGCACTGCTGGAAGGTGAACTGACACGTGGAGATTCGATCCGGCATTGAGCTCCCGGCCCGCCGGGAAGACATCGAACTGCGCACCGCAGACGGCTTGACCCTGGTCGGCGAGTTATCGCTTCCGCTCGAACGCGATCCTGTTGCAACCCTCGTGTGCCTGCATCCGCTACCCACCGCCGGTGGGTTCATGGACTCTCACATCATCCGAAAAGCCGCAGCACGCCTCCCCGCGCTGGCAGACATCGCGGTACTTCGCTTCAACTTTCGCGGTGTTTCCTCGCCCCGTGGCATCTCCGAAGGCGAGTTCGGCGACGGAATCGACGAGCGTTTCGATCTCGCCGCAGCGATGGCGTTTAGCTCCGGCCGCAAACTACCGGCCCCGTGGCTGCTCGGATGGTCGTTCGGCACCGAAGTGGCGTTGAACTATGGATTGAACTACCCGATAGTTGGGGCCATCCTGCTCTCCCCACCGCTTAAACGAACGAGCGATGAGCAGCTTTCGGCATGGTCCGGTCGGCTGCAGCGTCTGGTCGCGGTGATTCCAGAGTTCGACGACTACCTTCGACCGGAAGAAGCCCAAGAACGGTTCTCCAGCGTTGCACAGGCGGAAGTCATCCCGATTGAGGGCGGCAAACACTTGTGGGTGGGGGAGCAACAGACCAGAGAGGTTCTGACGGAGGTGGTGCGCGCGGTCAAACCCGATGCGCTTCCGCTGGCGACCGAGTGGCCGTAGCCGGCTAAAGTTCGTTCTGCCGAGGCACAACGACCTGGTTGATGATCAACAGAATCGACGCCGCCACCGGGATCGCGATGAGCGCACCGAGGATGCCGAGAAGTGTCCCGCCGGCGAGCGCAGCGATGACGACGATCACCCCCGGCACCTTCACGGCCCGGTTCATGATGTTCGGGTTGAGCACATATGCCTCAATTTGCATGTATATGAGATAGAAAATTCCGACCGCGATCATCGTTGGTACACCGTCGAACAGCAGCGTGCTGAGTGTGATCAGGATGCTGCCGGAGAGTGTTCCAACGAGGGGGATGAGCGCGAAAAGGAACGCGATGAAAGCAAATAGCGCCGGATACTCTACGCCAACAATATTCAGGTAGATGAAACTCACAACCCCATTGCACAGCGCGATCGTCGCCTGTCCAACAACGTAGCGGCCCACCGATTGGCTGACCTGCTCCGCGATGTCTGCGAAGCGCGCACGGCGCGATGCCGGAACGAGCTGGTACAGGCCACGCTTCATGCTGCTCAGCGAACCGACGAAGTACAAAGTCAGGATGAGCACGATCAGAAAGCCGAATGCCCCGCTGGCGATACCCAAACCGACCTGGAGTACGCCGCCGCCGATGTTGGCAAGATTGTTTTTTAGGTACTCCAGAATGCCGGTGACGATCGCCTGAAGGTCAATGTAGGAGGGCAGGGTCTCCTGTACCTTCACGACCCAGTTGTTGTTGGGATCCTGGATTGCGGCGATAAGAGGATTCAGGCCGGTGATCAGATTGGTCGTTTGTTCCACGATGACCGGAATGACGGCAAAGACGAGGCCGGTGAACACCGCGAGCACACCGACGACAACGGTCATGATGGCAAGCCAGCGCGGAAACTTCTTTCGCTCAAGCCAGGACACCGCGGGGTCGAGCCCGAGCGCGAGAAAGATGGCTGCGCCAACGTAGGTGAGTATTGTCGCAAGCGTGACAACGGCCGTTCCGATGGCAATCGCCACGAGAACTCCCAGGCCACCAAACAGGCCGAGACGGAAGGCGTTCTGGATCTTCATTGCGGTCCCCTTCGCCGTGCGCTAGTCGTCTGCGGTGACCTTTTCCGCCTCACCGAGCACGTTTCGCAGACTTCCGAAATATCCGGCAACGGCCTCGCGTTCAATCCTAATCTTTGCCAAACGCTCTTCTGCCTCAGACACGAGCTTGGTGGTGCGCTTCTCAGCCTCCTTGATCATGGATTTGGCACGGGCTTCAGCGGCCGAAATGATTTCTGCGGCGGAGTCTTCTGCGGTCGCCTGGGCTTCCGCCGTCAGCTTCTTTGACGCTGCCTCCGCGTCCGCCGCCTCCTTGCGCTTCTCCTCCGCGCGCTTGATGGCTTCGGCGAGCTGGGACTGCGACTCATCGAGGTACTTTTGAGTTTCGTTGACCGCGTCACGGTGCTTGTTCAGGTGGTCTTTTTCTGCTTCATCCCTGCGCGCCTTCAATTCAACATCCAGGTCGGTCCGTGCCTGCTCGGAGTCGCGGGTGAGGCGGGTGCGGCTGGCATCCAACTCGGATACCAGTTCCGCCTTCGCATGCTCCATGTCGTTGGTGAACGTCGCGCGCGATTGCTCCAGCTCGCGTTCCAGGTCGGTGCGCTGCTGCTGGATCTCGATGGTGAGGATCGCCCGCGCCTCCGAAATCTCCGCCTCGAGTTCCTGCTGGGACTGTGCTGTTGTTCTGGCAATCTCGGCGTTTGCCGATTTTTTCTCCTGGGCGAGTTTGGAATGCGCTGCAGCGGTATCCTGCTTGAACTTTGCCCTCGCCGCATCCATGTCCTCCTCGAATTTGGCCCGCGTCTCAGCAAGTTCATGTTCGAGAGCGGCACGTGCTCGCTCTGCCTCCGTGGCCAGCAAAGCCCGCGTTGTTTCGGTGTCACGCTCAGCATCCGTACGCTGCTGCTCAACATCCCGGGCGAGATCACCCCACTGCTTCTCCGTTTCCGCAGTGAACTCGGTGCGATTCTTTTCCGTCTCGCGAGCGAGTTGGGCGGCCTGTTCCCGTGCCTCGGTGGCTTCACGAACCGACACTGCTTTCAGTTCAGCAGCTTCACGCTCTGCCTCTGCGCGAACAGCTGCCGCCTCTCGCTTCGCAGTGGTGCGGGCCTCCGCCGCCTCCGTGGCGACGGCTCCACGAATCGCAGCCGCTTCGCGAACGGCATCCTGAATCGTCGTCTCGGCTTCCGACTGAGCGCGTTCCAGGATGTCTGTGGACTCTTTCGACGACTTGGCAATAATTCCCTTGGCTTTGCCGGTCGCCTCGCCGACAATGTGCTCGGCCGATTCCCTCGCCTCGGAGCGCAACGCGTTAACCTCGGCCTGCACGCCGTTGCGGAGCCTCTCGGCATCAATATCTGCCTGGCTGATTAGTCGTGTTGACTGCTCTTCAGCCACCCGAAGCACATTCTCGAGCTTGGTGCCAAGGCCGCTATAGGTTGGGCTCCCGGTTTCCTCGATTTCGGCTTGCAGGTCCGCCACCATCGCCGTGAGGCGTTTGACCTCTTTGGAAGTGTCGGTCTTGTCGCTGTTGGACTTGATCAGTTCCCGGCGGAGGTCCTGGATCGCATTGTCGACTTCTTCACGGTTGTACCCGCGCATTGCGGTCGAGAAGCCTTCATCGTCGAGTGTCACAGTTTCTCCCAGTGCGTAGACGTCGTACTCACATGCGGTGCCGGTGAACATCGTGAGCAAGCGGTATTTGTGGACGGCGTAGGTTGGTCAAAATGTTCAACCCGGTGCCGATCGATCTGAGTTTAGCCGTGTCGTGGGCTGCACGGGACTCGCGGGAGTTGCGAATCATTCAGCAAAAGCTAAGCGTTCACTCAGAAACGGTGCGCTATTCTGGAATGTCTTTGCCTGCTGCCTCAGTGCGGCCGCGTGGTTCAACTCTCGCGGTTATCCGTGCGTCGGATGAGGCGCCCCAACCTTAATTAGCCGACGTCATCGGTCGGTTAGGCGGCATGAAAGGAGTGCGTCGTGCGGTTCATTGTGGCCATTGTCAGCTTTGTCATCGCGTTTCTGATGATCAGTTACGGAATCGCTCAGCGCACGTTTCTCGCTGAGCCTGACCATGTTGCTGCTGCAGCCAATATCTCAACGGATGCGCGAGCAACAGTTATTCCCGGCACGGTGCTCAACAGTACTGACGGGCGACAGAAGATCGAGATTTCCGGCGCGAACACCATTTTCGCTGCTTACGGCCGCACGACGGACGTGCTCGGATGGCTCGGAGATTCCAGCTACAACGAGCTGGGGATTGATGCCAAGACATCCAAGCTCTCCAGCAAGCTGGTGCGCGGTGACCCCGCTGATCTGCCGGACCCGCACGGCTCGGATATGTGGCTTGGCGAGTACACCCGCGATCGTGATCTGACCTTCATCGTCAACCTCCCGTCTGATATCTCTGTGTTGATCATTTCGGACGGCAAAGTTCCTGCGCCCGGGCACATATCGGTCACCTGGCCGGTCGATAATCGCACGCCATGGTCTGGCCCGCTCATCGTCGGCGGGGTTCTGCTTCTGTTGGTTGGATTGGGCCTTTATCTCTGGGCGCTTTCGCACCTTCGAAAACTGCGCGGCCCACGCCGCAGGCCGCCGAGGATGCCCCGCGCTCCGCGCCAATTGAATTACAAACCAAAGAGGAAAGCCATCACAGCAGCAAAGGGGCGCCGGTCTATCACGCGCATGTCCGCACTGGTTCCGGTCGTTCTCGTCGGTACACTCACTCTCGCTGGGTGCTCGGCAGACCTGTGGCCAGACTTCCAATCCGGCATCTCTGGTTCGAGTCCGTCGCCCACCGCGAGCGACGCGACGCAGCCGACCAAGGACGAGAAACCGCCGGTGGTGACCGCCACCCAACTTGAGTCCATCGTCACCACGATTTCTACCGTCGCGCAGAAGGCTGATGCCGCCCACGACGCCGCCCTCATTGCGACCCGATTCGCCGGGCCCGCATTGGCCCTTCGCAAAGCAAACTATGCCATCCGCACGGTTGACGGGAGCTTTGCTGCGCCGCAGGCGATTCCGTCCGGACCGGTCCAGGTCACCCTGCCGCAGCAGAACGACACGTGGCCACGCACCGTCTTCACCGTCGTTAAGGACGCAGCGGACGACACAGTGCCCCCCATGGCGCTCATGCTGGTTCAGTCAAGTGCCCGCGAAAATTACAAGGTTGTCTACGCCGTCGCACTGGAAGCGAACGCACCGACGCTGAAGACTGCCGCAGCAGAGGTCGGTACCCAACGCCTTAACCCGGATGTCAAAGTGCTGACGGTACCTCCCGGGGAGGTTGCGGCCGAGTATGGGGATATTCTGTTGAAAGGTCAGGACAGCGAGTTCTACTCCAAGTTCGACATCGAAAACGATTCGCTCGAGAAGTCCATCGGCTCCGCTGCAAAGGCGAAGCGAAAGAAGGGCCTGCCGCCCATCGTTTCCATTACCTTCGCGAATGCCCCCGGCGATGCCGAGGTCATTGCGATGGCATCCAACGACAGTGGTGCAATAGTTGCCGCCTACCTGACAGAGACAGAAACCGTGAAGCCGACCGAGGCCGGCGCCGTGATCAACGCGGAAGGTGCGGTGAAGTCGCTTTCGAAAGTCAGCTCAACGACAAAGGGAACCGTCGCAACCTACGGCGACCAGCTATTGTTCTATATTCCGCCGTTGACCAGTGACGGCAAAATTGTCGTGCTGGGTTTTGCTTCGGCACTCATTGCTGCAAAGGAACTGTGATGTCTAATTTGCCGCCGGCCGCGAACCTTCGCGGGGCCGTCGACCTGTCGTCCCTTGTGAAGCCGCATGCGGATGCTGCGGGCGCGTCCGAGGCGGGTGGGACGATCAGCGTGCCCGCGCTCGTCATTGACGCAACCGATGCCACCTTCGGGGCACTTCTCGAACTTTCCAAGACGGTAGCTGTCATCGTTGAGCTCCACGCAGGCACACCGTCTGCGGGTCTCGAACGCACCATCCTCGGTTTCGGTGGACGTTTCCTTCTGGCGCGGGTCCACGCGCAGATGAACCCACAGTTGAGCCAGGCGTTCCAGGTTGCCGCCGCCCCGACGGTCGCCGCTGTTATTGGCGGTCGCCCGGTCGCGCTCTATGAGGGGGAACTCCCGGAAGCCGACGCGCAGCGTGTGTTCGAGCAGGTGGCAACACTTGCGGAGCAGAACGGCGTCACCGGGCGCGCAACAGCAGCCGACGCGCAAACGGATGGTGCAGCCGATGCCGATGCGCCAGAGCCCGTAGAGGAGCCGCTGCCACCGCATCACCAGGAAGCCTTCGATGCTATTGATCGCGGCGACTTCGCCACGGCAATCAAGGAGTATCAAACCGCAATAGCCCAGAATCCGCGTGACCAGCTCGCGGTCGCCGGGCTCGCACAGGTATCACTGTTGGATCGGCTCTCCGGCCAGAATGCGGACGACATCCGTGTCGCTGCTGCTGCGGACCCCACCAGCACTGCGACGCAGTTCGCGGTCGCCGATCTCGACGTTTCCGGAGGTCACCTTGAGGACGCGTTCGATCGGTTGCTCACGCTGTATCCGAGTGTCGACATCGACCAGAAGGATGCCGTGCGCACCCGCCTGTTGTCGTACTTTGAGATTGCCGGATCCGACGATCCGCGGGTCATCGCAGCCCGCCGCCGGCTGGCTGCCCTTCTCTACTGACCCCGGTTTAGTTTTAACCGCGGTTCAGCTTTAACCACAGTGCGGCCAGAGGGGGCAGCGTCAGCTCAGCTGATGCTGGCTGGGAGTCCCACGGCTGGTCCTCGGCATTAACTGAGCCCAGATTGCCAACACCGGAGCCCCCGAACGATTCTGCATCGGTGTTGAGCAGTTCATCCCAACGGCCGGCAAACGGCAGACCAACGCGATACGCGTTCACCGGTACCCCGGAGAAGTTGACTATCACCGCGACCGGGTCCCCCTCAACCGGAAAACGCAGGAACGCCAGGACGCTGTTCGCTGCATTCCCGGAATCCAACCACTGGAACCCGCTTCCGACATGATCCTGCTGCCAGAGAGCCGGCTCGGCCCGGTAGCGTCGGTTCAGTTGGCCAACCAGTGACTGCAATCCGCGATGCACCGGTTGGTCGAGAATCCACCAGTCCAGTCCGCGTTCTTCGCTCCACTCCGACGGCTGGCCGAACTCCTGGCCCATGAACAACAACTGTTTGCCCGGATGCGCCCACATAAAAGCCAGGTACGCGCGCAGGCTCGCGAGCTTCTGCCACTGATCTCCCGGCATCTTGTGCAGGAGCGACCCTTTGCCGTGCACTACCTCGTCGTGGCTGATCGGCAGAAGGAAGTTCTCGCTGAACGCGTAGACGAGACTGAACGTGATTTCATTGTGGTGGTGCGAACGGTAGAGCGGATCTACTGAAATGTAGCTGAGGCTGTCGTGCATCCAGCCCATGTTCCACTTCATTCCGAAGCCCAGCCCTCCGGCACTCGTCGGTGCGGTAACACCGGGGAACGCCGTCGACTCTTCCGCGATCATCGACACGCCCGGATTTCGTTTATAGGCGGTCGCGTTCACCTCCTGAAGCAGGGTGATGGCTTCGAGGTTCTCGCGGCCACCGTGCCGGTTCGGTGTCCATTCGCCGGCTTCGCGGGAGTAGTCGAGGTAAAGCATTGACGCGACGGCGTCCACCCGCAACCCGTCGATGTGGAATTCTTCAAGCCAATACAGTGCGTTCGCGACGAGGAAATTGCGCACCTGCGACTGCCCGAAATCGAAAACCAGGGTGCCCCAGTCGCGTTGCTCACCGCGTTTCGGATCGCCGTGCTCATACAGTGATGTGCCGTCGAATTGGGCGAGGGCCCACTCATCCTTCGGGAAGTGCGCTGGAACCCAGTCCATGATCACGCCAATGCCGGCACGGTGCAGCTCATCGATCAGGTAGCGCAGGTCATCCGGTTTTCCGAACCGGCTGGTCGGGGCGTAATAGCCGGTCACTTGGTACCCCCATGAGCCCCCGAACGGATGCTCTGCGAGGGGCATGAATTCGACGTGCGTGTATCCGAGCTCGCGCACATAGTCGACAAGTTCTGTGGCAAGTTCCCGATAGCTAAGCCCGGGCCGCCACGATCCAACATGCATTTCGTACGTGCTCATTGCGTTGTCCAACGGATTTCTCGCGCGACGTAACGCCACCCAGTCGTCGTCGTGCCACACATGGCCAGACACCGTCACCCTGGACGCAGTGGCGGGTGGCACCTCGGCATACCGCGCCATCGGGTCGGCGCGCTGCACCCACGCCCCCGACGGGGTGAGCAACTCGAACTTGTAGGCGGTGTCGACGCCGACATTCGGAACAAAGAGCTCCCAGACACCGTTGTCGTCCAGCCGCCGCATCGCATGGCCGGTTCCGTCCCAATCGTTGAAGTCACCGAGAACACGCACGGCGCTCGCGTGGGGTGCCCACACCGAGAATGCTGTTCCGTCGACATTCTCGTGCGGGCGGCAGTGTGCGCCGAGCACGTGCCACAACTGTTCGTGCCTGCCCTCACCGAACAGGTGCAGGTCGACATCACCGACGGACGGCACGAATCGGTACGGGTCGTCACTCACCCAGTCTGGTGCCCCGTCGTACCGGGCTTCGAGCGTGTACGCGCGACCCTGCCCTGCCGCACGGCCCTGCCAAATGCCGTCCGCAACATGCCGGAGCGCAATTCGGGTCCCGTTGGAGCGGATGGCCGTCACACTCGTGGCGAGCGGCCGTCTGGCGCGAATGACCCAACCGCCGCCATCGAGTTGATGCTGGCCAAGGATGTCGTGCGGTCGCGAGTGGGAGCCTCCTGCGATTGCGGCGAGCTCGGGGAGCGAGGGGACCGGCAGTGCGCGTGCGGCCATCAGCAAACCTTCCGGTAGTTGACGTGCAGGATGTGCACCGGCTCGTGGAAGGCATCCAGCCGCACGTAATTGTCTGCACCCCAGGTGAAGGTCTGGTCGGTCACGAGGTCGGTTGCTTCGAAGCGCGCGTCCGGGTCAAGGCCGAGCGCAGTGAGGTCGAGGTGCACAGTTGTTTCGCGCACCGAATGCGGATCAACGTTGGCGACGACGATGATCGCGTCATGTTCCCCTTCGGGGAGGAACTCGCCGGCCAGGAATTTGCTGTAGACAAGAATCGAATCGTCATCGCTGGAGTGCACGGTGAGGTTACGCAGCTGCTGCAAGGCGGGATGACCCCCACGGATCCGATTGAGTTTGGTCAGAAAGCTGGCAATCGAGCGCCCGTCCTTCTCCGCTTTGGCCCAGTCACGCGGCCGGTACTCGTACTTTTCATTGTCGATGTTCTCTTCCGAGCCCGGTCGTGCCACGTTCTCGATCAGTTCGTAGCCGGAGTAGACCCCCCAGATCGGTGATCCGGTTGCCGCGATGGCGGCGCGGATGCGATAGGCGGGCACCCCTCCGAATTGGAGATATTCGGTGAGGATATCGGGGGTGTTGACGAACAGGTTCGGCCGAAGGTACGCGCTGGATTCGCGCGATAGCTCGGTGAGGTACTCTGCCAGTTCTTGTTTCGTATTGCGCCAGGTGAAGTAGGTGTATGACTGCTGAAAGCCGACTTGAGCGAGCGCCTGCATCATGGCAGGTCGGGTGAACGCTTCAGCCAGAAACACGACATCCGGGTATTCGTTGGCTATCTCGTGGAGTAGCCATTCCCAGAACCTCAGTGGTTTGGTGTGCGGATTGTCGACGCGAAAAATTTTCACGCCGAGTTCGATCCAGTGATGCACAACGCGCAGCACTTCGGTCCGCAAACCTTGAGGATCATTGTCGAAGTTGAGCGGGTAGATGTCCTGGTACTTTTTCGGCGGGTTTTCAGCGTAGGCGATGCTGCCATCCGGGAGGGTCGTGAACCACTCAGGATGTTCCTTCACCCAGGGGTGGTCCGGTGAACACTGCAGGGCGAGGTCGATGGCAACTTCGAGCTTGTTGGCTTTCGCAGCGGCAAGGAATTCGCAGAAGTCATCCTCCGTGCCCAAATCGGGGTGGATGGCATCGTGCCCGCCATCCGGTGAGCCGATAGCCCAGGGTGACCCCGGATCGTTCTTGCCTGCAGTCAGGGTGTTATTCGGCCCTTTGCGAAAGCTGGTTCCAATCGGGTGGATCGGCGGTAGATAGACAACATCGAATCCCATTTTTGCGATGGCCGGTAGTCGGCGTGATGCGGTGCGAAACGTGCCGCTCTTCCATTTGCCATTCTTATTGCGTTTGGCGCCCTCGGAACGGGGAAAGAATTCGTACCAGGAACCGACACCGGCGCGTCGGCGTTCGACACGTAAGGGGAGTGGAAGACTGAGCGTCTCGTTCGAGCTGAGTGGTCGACGGTCCAACTCTGCCGTCACTTCCTCGGTGTCCGCTGCGGCGAGTCGCTGGGTTGGGTCAAGGCTGGAGTTCGCGAGCCCAGCGAGAGCGCCAGTCAATACGGCGCTCTTCGGGTGCTCCGCTGTGGCCTTGCGCAACAGATGTTCTCCAGTCGCGAAGGTGAGAGCGGTGTCGATGTTAGCCGGAATCTTTATGCGGGCCATGTCGAGCCAGCTGGCCCAGTCGTCGCTCCAGCCGCGAACGCTGAACTGCCACATGCCTGCCGTGTCGAGCAGTACAGAGGCAGTCCAGTGATCGGTCCCGTCCTCCAGCGGCTGCATGCGATGTGCGGTCTGCACCCCGTCAGGATCGGTGAGTTGAAGTTCGACGCCGAGGACGTCGTGGCCGTCCTTGAAGACTGAGGCACGGAAAGGCACAACCTCCCCGACAACAGCCTTTGCTGGCCACAGGTCACTCGGTTGCCGGGGGGAGAGAAGCCTGATGGGTATACGCCCCACCTTTGGTTCGTAAACAGAGGTCACCTTTCGACCGTAGCGAACGCAACGGCGAATTGCCCGAATGTGGTCAAAGTTTGATTCGGGGTAGACGCCCCCGTATCGGTGCCCCCATAACTGGGTGGGGTACAAAGCTTGTCCTCCCTTGTGCGGACACGTAGTGTTTCTGCATGGGGGATATATCGGAACTTCGGCTTACTTACCCAGGCCAAAGATTCGATCCTTGGGACAACCAACCGGCTGGCCCGCAAGAACACAAAACACAACGCGACCCGAACGCGTACGCTCGCCACTGGGGGGAGTGCCGCGAACCTGGGTCCTGACTCGAACAGGACACCTCATGAACAAGCTCACCAAGTCGGCCATTGCCGGCGCAGCCGGCATCGCCCTTCTTCTTGGCGGCGCAGGTTCACTCGCGTACTGGAACTCCAGCGCGACAGTCTCCAGCACGACGATCGACGCTGGTTCACTCAGCGTTGCGATCGCGTCTGGCGCTGCCTGGGACAAGACCATCACGAAGTGGGTTCCGGGCGACACCGCAACGTACTCGGCCAACCTGACTGTTGTCGCCAGCGGTGACAACATCAAGGCGGATCTGACCCTCGACAAGTCATCCATTGCCAGCGGCACCTTGGCCAGCGCACTGGACATCGTGTTCGCGACCGGCACGCTGCCGAGCGGAGTTACCAACAGTGGGTCCGGTGTCTACCGGGTTGCCGGTGCCGGTACCTACACGATCCCGGTAACAGTGACCGTCACGTTCCCGTTTGGTTCCACCGCTGACAACTCGACCCAGTCCGGGACGGTGAACTTCACCGGCGTGAAGTTCACCGTCACGCAGGCTGCCTAAACGGCTCGCGGTCTGTTGGGCGTGGGTGCAGTTCCGGCTCACGCCCGACAGCCACATTCTCGCTCAACATCAAGCAAACCTCAGAGCTGCCAAGTAGCTCTTACTCCATACCCGAATTTTGGAGGTGAACCCGTGTCTACACCCAATACATCAACCAGCCTCGCGAAGGCGCGGCGTCGCCTCACACTCCCAAGCGCCAAGGGGATGCTGATCACAGCAACCATGGTTGCCGGAGCAGCCGTTCTTGGCGTATCCGCCGCCGGTGGCAGTTTTGCCAGCTGGCGCGTCGCCGACAACATTGCACCGAGCAGTGTGTCGTCAGGATCCCTGAACATCACCGTCAACGACGTCTCAAGCTATGCGCTGGACGGTACTGCCTGGTCCCAGCTGATTCCCGGAGACGTCGTCTCCCAGCAGGTCAGCGTGAAGAACACTGGCACAGCCTCAGCAACCATCTCCGCAAGCACCACAGCGCCTTCGGATGCGATTGACGTACGCGTCCAAGCCGGCGCCTGCAGCGGGACGATTACGGGGCCAAGCTCAACCACCACACCAACCACTCTTGCCGGAACAATGCTCGGCGGGGATACCATCACTGTCTGCGTTCAGGTGTCGCTGACACCCTCCGCCGTTCAGAATCAGTCCGCCCCTTTCACCGTGGTGTTCACTGCTACGCAGGTGGGGCCATGACCGGCCGATCGGCCGACGGCCGCACTTGGCGTATCCCGCGCACCGGACTCGTGGCGGCGATCGTCACTTTTCTCGTTTTGGGAACTTCCGCTGGCGCTTACGCATTTTGGACCGCGCAGGCGTCCCTGACATCCACGGCAAAAGCCGGGTCAATTGCGGTGTCCCTTGCCGGGTTCGCGTCGATGCAAAACACCTACGTTAACGATGCGCGTACACGTACCGGAAGTGTCACGGTAACCAACACCACGACGTCCGGCAGTACGACCCAGATTCCGGTTTCGGTCGCACTGGACTACTTGTCCGGCGGATCGAGCGTGCTCGCGTCGAACCTTGACGTGACGATGTGGGGACCCACTTCCGCAACAAATTGCACTACCGCCGCAACGCCAAGCGGCACCATCAAGACGGGAACCTGGGCCAGCATCCCGACCATGTCCAGCACCTTGAGTGCTGGGCAGGCGAAGACCTGGTGCGTGCGCGCCTCCAACGTTGAGCGCAGCACGATCGCCTCAGGGTCGGGGACCCTGACCATCCAGCCGAGGGTTACCGCAACCCTGACTGCGGGAACATGGAGTGCGAATGCAAGCGCAACAAGCACTCAGAACACCCAGTACATCTTCTCGGCATATACGCCGCCGTCCGCCCAATGGTTCAGCATCGTGACGGCGTCTGGCATGTGTGTGGAAGTGCCTGCGTCTGGCGGTGCGGGTACGGGGCTGGTCCGTGCGAACTGCAGTGTCGTGCCGAATCAGGCATTCGCACTCAGCGGCGCGGACGCCAATGGCTATCTCGCTGTGACGCCGAAACACAATCAGGGTCTGCGGTGGGACAACGGTGGCTCAACTTCCTCAGGCTCGGCCGTGACTGTGCAGAATTCCACAGGGTCGGGAAACCAGGCTTGGCAGCTGCAGGCGGTGTCATCCGGCATCTATCAGATCGTGAACAAAAACAGTGGCCAGTGCCTCTCAGCGAGCGCGGTCGCCATCACTCAGGCACTGTGCAACGGAACCGCGGCCCAGCGATTCACCCTGACTGCCGTCACCTTCAGTATGAACCTCGTGTGCACGAATACCGGCAACAACGGGTCGAAGGGTCGCGTAACTTTCAGCTGGAGTGTCGGCACAGCTGGGGTGTACATTTTCCAGGCAGACCACGACGCTTCCGCGGGGGTCAACTGGGAGACGATCGGAATCAGCGTCCCAAATTCGACATCGGTGGATATCGACGGAACACTCCCGATCGCTGATCCAATTACAGGGTGGGCCTCCGGCACCTATGATGTCCGTGTTCTGGACACATTGGGCGGCGTTGTCGCGACGTCAGGCATTACTGTGCGATCCAGTGGAGGCCTGGAATGTGGGTAACGCGAGAAGCCTCGAGGACGCCCGGCCAACCTGCACGCATGCCGAAATTTGACCTGAGCGGGGCGCTGAAATGTCCATAGCTCGTCGGTCGATTCTTCGGCGCAGGGCTGCGAAAGTGGCGACCGCGGTTCTCCTGCTGACCCTTGCCTCATTTGGTCTTTCGGCACCTGCTCAGGCGGCGTCACCGGGAATCGAGTTCAGCACAGATGGCGTTACATATGCACCGGTCTTCACCGGCTCGCTCTTCAAAGACATCACTCTTGTGGTTCCTGGCGATACCCAGAGCAGCACCT
>JBDSZO010000091.1:0-11005 GCA_039925105.1 Terrimesophilobacter sp.
CGGAGCTTGTCAACGCCGTAATGGGAAGCGCGGGGGTAATAACGGACTCGGGCGGACTTCAAAAAGAAGCGTTCCTGCTGCGCGTGCCGTGCACAACAATCCGGCAGGAAACCGAGTGGGTGGAAACTGTCGAACTGGGCTGGAACGTGCTGGTCAACGATCAGCTCGGCCAGCTGGCAGGGATTGTGCAGCGCGCCATCCCAGCGAAAATATCCGCACAGCCATATGGCGACGGTCAGGCTGCCAATCGCGTTGCCGACACCCTTCTGGCGTTGTAGCCAGCTCTCGTTGGGTTAGCTGCCGGTCGGCGGAGTGTCGGTTACGCCGAAGGAAGCAGAACGGTGGTCGTAATACGCCTCAGCGATGAAGTGTTTGCGCAGGGAGATCCACGCTGTCTTAGCCGCAGGCAGATCGGCGGCGATCGCGATGTCGGCTCGCCGGATGATATTTAACGCGTTGTTGTTGCGCCGAACTGCCCGCCAGAAAACTCTTCCCGGATCGACCGGCCCCATTGAGTTGAGCAGCCTTCCGATCGGAAACTTCGACAAAGTTTTGCGAAGGGTGAAGGCGCCGATCGCGCGAAGTACTGCGTCGATGGGGCCAGGGGCGTGACCCTTGAGATTGATGTGTGTTCTAACGCCAGCAGGTCGTCTCGTGAGCCCGAACGATACGAGATTGACTTCGACTTCTTCGGCAGAGTCGTCAAGGATTGACTGCAAACGTGATCGTTCGCTTGGCAGTGTCGAGACGTGGCCAGCGTCCACGTCGGAACCGAACAGCAATACCACTGAGACTGTCATTGGGGGTCCTGCTGGATATTCTTCGTCAACGCCGCTATGCGGGGAGCCAATTGCTCGTCTCTGGCGAGGTGTTTCGCCCACGCCTGTGATTTTCGGAAGTCGTCTGGCGTCATTGACGCGGCCCGTTCACCCGTCGCGATGAGTACTCCGGAAATCTCATCCGGGGTCAGGTCGCGCACGGGAAACCATGCCGGGTGACCTTTGAGAATATCGGTGGCCGCCGTTTCTGGATGATGCAAAGCGGCAATGGGTAAACCGGTCGCGGCGTACTCGAAGACCTTCCCACTAGTCACATATTTGCTCCGACTGATGATGAGCAGCAGTGCATCAAAGCTGCGGTACAGCTCAGTGATGTGGGTCTTGCTGATCGGGCCACCATAGCTGACACCATCACCCTTGAATTCCTCGAGCAGTGCAGCAGCGGCAGCATCCGGTTCTGCGAAGTGGCCGAGTCGCCCGCGGAATACCAGAGAGGCATTGCGCAACAGTGGCGAGCGGCCTCGTGCCAGGCGCCAGCCTTCCAGTGTTTGCCTCAGCGGAATCGGGCCATAGATTGTCCCAAGATAGCCGAAGGTCAAGCCAGTTTCGGCATCGGGCGGCCTCGTGCGCGTGGCGTCGAGAAAATTCGGGTCGAAACCGTTGGCGACGACATGGTAATTGGCGGCGCGCGCTGGATACTGATCGGCGTGCCAGTCGCGAATGGGCTTATTGACGAACCACGCTTCTGTTGCATGGGAGATTAGACGACGTTCTAGTCGGCCGGATCGGCTGCGGCGTGAAGCGAGACGCTTCCCTGTGTAGACATCGAGATTCCACGCGTCGCGGTGGTCCATGACATACGGGATGCCATGTCGTCGATAGAGCCGATCGCCTGGCATGAAGTCAACATTGGGGTTGGCCGAACCAATGACGAGGGATACTGGCTTGTCCTGGTGGATGCGTTCTGCCGCGGCGACAAGTGGGAACAGCCAATTCGCATAGCTGTTCTCTGGGAAGATTGCCCGGGCCCGGATCCACCGGAGGAAGTTCCAGAGGAGAGGCGAATAAAGGCGCCAGCGCGACCATCGGCTCAGGTCGGTTTCGCCGCGTTCTGGGTCAAATGGCACACGAACAATGTCAATGCGTGGATCGATCGACTTTTCGGCCTCGGGGTCACTTCCCGTCAGCCGCTCGAACGTATCCCGCGTGGCTGTTAACACCGTCACTTGCCAGCCCTCGCGTACGAAGGCGTTGGCTGTCGCGAGCGCACGGTACATGCCCGCTCCGCGAGAAGGCGGATAGCCCCACGCAACGTAGAGCAAGTGCGGTGCATTGCTGAGGCTGTTAAGGTTGCTGGACACTATTGCGAGCATAGTCGTGAGTTTGATCGGGCTCGGTCAGTCTGACTTGACGGAATCGATGAGCCCCGCGAGCCTCGCCTGTATGGCAAACTCCGGTACGGATGCGACGAGCTCGTCGAAAGTGCCGCGAGCGGCAACCTTGCCACCGCTCATGAAGAAGATGGTATCCGAGTGCATGACAGTAGCGAGTCTGTGCGCTACGGTGACAATCGTGACGGAGCCTCGCAGCTTTCTGATTGCCTCCGTCACATCTGCCTCGGTCTTGGTATCCAGGGCGCCGGTGGCCTCATCCATGACAAGGACGAGGGGTTGTGAGTAGAGTGCTCTCGCAATCCCCAGTCTTTGTCTCTGTCCACCAGACAGAGCAAGTCCACGTTCGCCAATCGGAGCGTCTATGCCACCGGGACGTGATTCAACCGCATCAAGTAACTGCGCATTGGCAAGGGCCGACCGCACGCGGTCGCGGTCGACGTCACCAGTCCAACTCAGTGCAACATTCTGTGCTACGGAGGCGTCGAACAGTGAAACATCCTGCGGAACGTAGCCGACTCGAGATCTCCATGACGTGGTGTGTTCCACAAGTGATCTTCCATCGATACTGACCGTCCCGGTTGTTGGTTCTATGAGGCCCAGGAGAAGGTCAATTATCGTCGATTTGCCCGCTCCCGAAGACCCAACAAAGGAGGCTGTCGATCCGAAAGGAATCTTCAGGGAAACGCTGGAGACCGCTTCAGGCGACTCTGCAGAGTACCGAAAGCTCACGTTGGAGAATTCGAGTACCTTTGGCCGCTGTGCGATCGGCGCCACAGTACGACTGGCCCGATCGCGAGTCGACGCTTCAGACCGCTGGATCTCAGAGAGCACTGCTCGCACATGCGGTGAACTTGCAGAAACCTGCGAAACGATCGCCTGGAAGCGCACGATCGACGGTGCCATTCTGAATCCGGCGAGACTAAACAATGCGACGGCGGTGATCGCGCCCTTGACTCCCCCTCCCGTGTAGTAACCGGTGACACCCGCAAGTACGAAGCCGCCGATGATTCCGGACTCCAGCACGTAGCGCGGCACTTGCGCGAGGAATTGAATATTGGAGCGAGCACGGGTCGTATTAGTTCTGTTGTCCCGAACCACGGCGGCGATCTCGGCGGTCTTGTTTCGAAGGGTGATCTCCTTGAGCGCGCCCACCATTTCAAATATCAGGCGTGAAGTTTTGATGGAGTATCGAAGATTGACCCTGCCAGCCTGGCGCGAACGCTTAGTCACCCAAAAGAAGAGGAGTGCACCAATCAGGCTGAGGTAGATGAGCGTAACGGCGGCGATCGTCGGCTGCACGACCGCGAGAACAGCAACTACGGTGAAGAAACTCAGCATCTCACCCAGGAGGGTGGAGGCGGGAAGCAAGAAGCCCGAGATCGTCACCGATACGCTACTGTCAGTGAGGCGCACAAGATCGGATGAGTTGCGCTTGAGACGCTCTACCCACGTTGAGTTGACGTAGGTGTCGAAGAGGCGCGATCCGAGAGCGAGTTCGTATTTGGCAAACCGTCTCGTGGCACCCCAGAGCAGCGCGACCGCGATGGCTCCTTTTGCGATGATAAGAAGACACACGACTCCCAGCAACAGAATGAGCCCTACACCCTCTACGGCGCCAAGCAGCGGAAGGACCAGAGTTGAGCCACTCAGGATGGGTCCTATGACCACGGCGAGAAGAGCGAGCGCGACCGCGTCCAAAATGGATAGTAGACCGAGCGCGATCGAGTATCCGATAAGGAATCGTTTCGCGGTCGACGGCAAGATGGCCAGCACATCACGAAGCAGCTGCCAGACAGCTTTCACCAGTGGTTCTCCATAATTGTCGACGAAATCAGCTTGAAGTCTAGTCTGGGCGACCTTTCGCGCTCCTGTGCGTAACCTACGGTAGGTGAATCACTTTCCCGATTGCCGCGACAGCGCGCTCCGCAACTGCTCGGAGTGAGAAGTTCGTCTCTACCCACTCGCTGAGGCGCTGATTCGGGACCGTCGGGCCGCGATCGAGTGCTTCTGCCATGGCAGAAGCGACCTGGTCAGTGTCCCAATCTCTCGACCATCCCAGAGAATTTTCTAAAATTATTTTCCGGAACGGCCCGACACCTGAATAAATAACGGGCACTCCACAACTGATGCTGGCGAGCGTTTTCGTCGGCAGGGCGAAATCGTAGCCGCGTTCGGGTCGAATCGACGCAAGACTGGCAGTTGCCCCGCGCAGCCATGGGGCAATTTCGTCCGCCAGTACAGTGCCGGGGAAGTCGATGCGATGAGCCAAACTGCGGGAGCGCTCTTTAAGCGCTCCAACCTCCACACCCGATCCGAACATCTTTAATTGTGCTGTGGGGTAACGGTCGCTGATTCGCATAAACGCGCTGACGAATACTTCTGCGCCCTGGAATTCGGACATCGTCCCGGCATAGACGAAGTAGGGATAGTCAACCGACGCCTTGGGCCCGAGTCTGGAAAATTTCTCGGTGTCGATTCCTGTCCCAACGACTACCACTCGGGCTGGATCAGCACCCAGGTCGATGACCTCGTTCCTTACCTCGGAAGAAATGGCAAGAACAGCGGATGCCCCGCGAAGTGCCCAGCGCTCCAGAACCCGGACCGCCGCTACAACGAACCGGCTCGCTCCCATTCCTGCGACGGCCGCTGAAGTGACGTCTGCAGAAAAATAGGCGTAGGGCGTCCTGCGAAGCATGCAGGCAACCCTGGTTATCACCCCGGTTGTTGGTGGAGGTTCCGCAATGACGACATCCGCGCGGGGCCCGAAAAGGAGTCGGAAAAAGAGCGGGATATCGAAGCTGGCGTATTGCAAGTAGCCTCGAACTGAGCCGGTCCGGTCGCGCAGAACGGGCCAACGGCGCACTTTGGCGGAGCTGGTGGCGTCCTCCGACGAGCGCGTGGTTAGCACCGTCGTTTGGTAGCCCGCCTGCTCAAGGGAACGAACGAGTGCGCCCAGACGATATGCTGCCGCGCTGCCTTCCGGTTCAAAAACACGAGTAGCTACTGTCGCCGCGAGGGGTCTGGTCACAGGAGCGAACTTATCAGGGCCTCATTCCTACAGGTGGAATCATGCAGTCCTGATCGCTCCCAGGAACGCTGCCCGCTCGACGTCGGCGTTGAGTTCGGCAGCGGCACGGTGCGATGCATTCTTGAAGCGTTTAACGTCGTCACCCGTGAGCGAGTTCAGAGAGGCGGCCAAGTCTGTTCCCGTCCAACCCTTAACGATGACTCCGTTCGAATACTGTTCAACGACTTCTTCCATCATGGGGCTTTCGCCGATGACGAGACCGAGACGGCCTTGCACTGCTTCGAATAACTTGTTTGGCAGCGCAAGCTTGAGGTTTTGGCTCGTTGGTCGAAAGAGCATAATCTCTAGGTCGTACTGGTTGACTACCCGACTGAGTTCAGTCATCGGCACCGGAGGAACGAACCGCACGGTGCCGACGAGGTCGCTAGCGTACGCCTCCAGTTCCGCGATCACGCTCCCGCTTCCCGTGAGCATGAACGTCATGTCGAAGCGCGAGTCGACCAGCCGCATGGCGTCGACGATTTCCTTGAGACCACGTGACCAGCTTGCCATTCCGTGATAGATGAGCTTGATGCGGTCGGGATCAACTGGCCCGGGCCTCTGATCGATGTAGGGTGGGCCGCTTCGAACGACGGTGGGCTTTTCGAAACCGAAATCTGTTGCGTAAAGGGTCGCAATGCCGCTCGCGACGGTGGATCGCGCTGTGAATGCCGGGTCTCCAATGAGGCGACGGATCCACCTGTAATAGTCACTGGTGACGACTCTCCACAGCGAATCGAGCTTCAATCGCGCATCGCGATACTCATGCAGGTCAAGCTGAAGATGTGCTGTGCGAGCAGCCGGGGTGAATATGGTCGGATCTCGCACCAGCGGGAGGAAGTCCATGTCGTTAAATACGAGCAAAGAGTACTCGCCTGCGCTGATACGCCGGAGTGCTTCTCGGGGAATACGGTTTTCAGTCAGAAACCGGAATCGCCACTGTCGCGGCAAGGCCAGGTAAATGAGTGCTGCCCCAACTCGGGATCTCACCCACCTTGCTTGTTCGCCAAGTCCGAAGTGAGAGCGGACGGCGTCCGCGGGGCGTTCTCCGAGCCCGAGTGTGTCAACAACCCAGTTCGCTTCACTCAGCCAGTCGATCTGCCGTCGGACGCGTGGGTCACTACGAACGTTCGACATGACGACCACGAGCGCATTCTTGTGGTGGCTCAATTGGACTCCAGGAAGATGGGGGAGGCCTGTGGCGGCGTTCGGACCGACAGGCATTATGCGAAACTAGTAGGCATGGGCCGAACTTGGGCTGTTATCCCAATGTACAACGAGGGCAGCATGATCGGTTCCGTGGTTTCGGGACTTCGTCAGAGTTTTCCCTTCGTTGTTTGTATCGACGACGGTTCCAGCGACAACTCGGTTGAGGCTGCCCGAGCTGCGGGTGCGGTGGTCGTGAAGCATCCGATCAACCTCGGACAGGGCGCGAGCCTCCAAACCGGATTTGATTTCGCGCTCAGCGATCCGCTGATGTCCGAGGTGCTCACGTTTGACGCAGATGGGCAGCATCTTGTTGAGGATGCGATTGGGATGGTCCTAAAGCTTCGCGCTGAGAATCTTGACATCGTGGTCGGGTCACGGTTTCTCGACGATCGGACCCAACTGACACCGCTCAAGCGTGGAGTCTTGCGCCTCGCGGCGCTATACACGCGTGTGACTACCGGGATGGCCCTTACCGACTCTCACAATGGCCTGCGTGTCATCGGCCGTCAACTACTAAAAGAGATCAATTTACGCCAGAATCGCATGGCACACGCTTCGGAACTGATCGACCAGATTGGTGGCAACAAGGCGAGATGGGCTGAGTTCCCAACACATATCGTGTATACCGATTATTCCAAGGCGAAGGGCCAATCGGTGTTGAATTCGATCAACATCCTCGTCGAACTACTTTTTAGGTGAATCTAGTGACTATTGTTTTTCAGATCGTTGCCGTACTGGTCATCCTGTTCGCGGCGTTCTTTATGTTGCGCGGTGGAGGTGCGCGCCACCAGGCGATCCGTCGCATTCTGATGCTGTTTTTCATCGTCGCTGCAGCGTCGTCGGTGTTCTTTCCTCAGGTGTGGACTTGGGTTGCACATCTCGTCGGCATCGGACGTGGTGCAGATCTTCTGTTGTACTTTCTGGTGCTCACCTTCCTCGGATTCGTGGCGACCAGTTACCGTCGGTTCCGCCACCTGGAAGAAAACGTCACAGAACTCTCACGGCGTTTGGCTCTCGTGACGGCTCCATCCCCAACCGCCGAGGAACCGGGCGAGAAAGCCTGAGGCTCGCGGTCATGAAAACCCTTGTGAAGTGGGTGCTGAGAGCGGTATTGCGGTGGGCCCCAGACTCCATCGTTTCGAGAGTCGTTCCGCGTTCGCAGCGATACGACCCGCGGGAGATCCCTCCCATACCTATGCCACCGATGACCTCGATCAGATTGTTTATTGGTCCATCGAATCTTGCGGGGCAGGGGTGGGCGTGGGCGCGTGCGGTTGAGGAGTTCCTCCCGAATGTCGGGGCCGTTGCGATGTCGGGCCCCAAGGAGCGCCGGTTCTCGTTCTCTTCCGACCAGCTGGTCCCATTCTTCATGTATCGATGGTCGCCATCTTGGCGTATCGCGCAAATCCATGCTTTGACCCGCGAATACACGCACGTGATCGCAGAGTCAGCGCGTCCGTTATTCGGTGACGCGTTGGGACGGAATCTCCTTGAGGATGTTCGTCGACTCCAGGCAAGCGGAGTTTCTGTCGCCTTGTTGTTCCACGGCAGTGATATTCGTCTCCCGAGTCGCCATGCAGTGCGCTCGCAATGGTCGCCGTTCGCAAAAGGACTGATGGATGTAACGCCAGCACTTGAGGCTTCAGTTCAGAAGGCGTGCGAATTGACTGCCAATCTGGGGCTTCCCACCTTTGTCTCCACACCCGACCTTCTTCTCGATCTTCCGTCGGCAGAATGGTTGCCGGTTGTGGTTGACATCGAGTTGTGGCGGGCCCGCCAGAAGCCATTTTCAAGCCATGACCTGCCGATCGTCGCGCATGCGCCGAGCCGGGCGATTCTCAAGGGGTCAGATCTCATTGACCCAATCCTTGTTCGGCTGGACCACGAGGGATTATTGAGGTATCGGCGGGTTGAGGGCGTTCCGTCCAAGGACATGCCGGGAATCTACAAAGATGCCGACATCGTGATCGATCAGGTTCGACTTGGAATCTACGGTGTTGCCGCATGCGAAGCGATGGCTGCTGGCCGAATTGTCGTGTCTCACGTTAGTCAACAGGTGAGAGATCACGTCCTCGCGTCAACGGGTCTGGCGCTGCCCATCGTGGAGACAAATCCTGACGAGCTTGAGTCGACCATCCGTGCCATCATTGCTGATCCTCGAGAATACGTCGCCATGGCAGAAGGTGGGGTGCAGTTCGTCGGGGCAATTCACAGTGGGAAACTGTCTGCGGAACGACTCCGAAGCTTCCTCACCATGCGCTCGACCCATGGCTGACGCGCCTAGCCAAGGGGTATCGCGCGAACCCATCCCGCGCGCCAAGTTCCGTACCGACATTCAGGGTCTGCGCGCAATTGCTGTTCTGCTCGTGCTCGTTTACCATGCCGGGTTCGCTGTGCCAGGCGGTTTTGTCGGTGTCGACGTCTTTTTCGTCATCTCGGGATTTCTCATTACAAACCACCTTCTTGCTGAGATTTCCGCAACGGGTCGACTCGACTTCGCAAGATTCTATGCGCGCCGAGCACGCCGGATACTTCCCGCGTCTTTTCTCGTATTAATTGTGACGGTCATTGCTTCACTTCTGGTGCTTCCTCCTGCGCTGGTCACAGAGATGATGCGTGACGCGGTCGCAACCGCCCTTTACGTTCCGAATCTCCTATTCGCGATCGACGGAACGAACTATCTCGCAGAAACGGCGCCGTCACTGTTCCAGCACTACTGGTCGCTCGGGGTGGAGGAACAGTTCTACCTGCTCTGGCCGGTCGGACTGGTTGCGCTATGGTTCGTCACCCGTCGATCAAGTAAGCCCCTCGTCGCTAGCGTTGCCGTGCTCGTCCTCGCGTCGCTTGCGGTAGGGGTGTTACTGACATATCAATCCCAACCGTGGGCATTCTTTTCCCTTCCGTCCCGCGCCTGGGAACTTGGGGTGGGAGCGCTTGTCGCCATTGCTGGGCCGCGACTGCTTTCGAGACTGGGTTCGACGGTCTCGGCGATCCTCAGCTGGAGCGGGTTTGGCGCGATCGTCGCGAGTGGATTTTTTTTGAACTCCACGACGGCGTTCCCCGGGTTCGCAGCGATCCTTCCCGTGACCGGTGCAGGGTTGGTTGTCCTGTGTGGAGAGAAGGCGGGAAAGTACGGCACCGGTGCTGTCTTGAGCACGCGGCCCATGCAGTTCCTTGGGGCCATTTCCTATTCCCTGTACCTTGTTCACTGGCCACTACTCATTATTCCCACCCAGTTGAACGGACAGGACACCACTCTGCCGTTGATTGAAACCGGGGCACTCGCAGTCCTCGCAGTGGTCCTAGCCTGGGCAATCTACCGGTGGGTGGAGAATCCTTTACGCACAGCGCCCATTCTCACGAAACGAAGGCCCCGCGTCACGCTTTTGGCGGCAGGAAGCGTCTCAGTGCTTGCAGTTGTACTCGCGCTCAGTGTCGGTATGGCATCCCGAAATGCACCGTCGAGTTCCGGGATAGAGGCTCAAAGTCAGGGGACGCCGCTCCAGAGTCCCACGTTCACCGATTACGTGCCGGCTAACATGACGCCATCGATCGCTGGGGCGAGCAGTGACATCCCACTTATCTACGGTGACGGTTGTCACTACGACGTCACTAAGACGGCAGTTCAGGATTGCGCGTTCGGAAGTCCAGAGTCCACAACGACCGTTGCCTTATTCGGTGATTCCTATGCAGCGCAATGGTTTCCGGCACTATTGGCGCTTGCCCAGCAACACAGCTTTCGTCTTGAGGTATTCACTAAGTCGTCCTGCCCGTCGTTTACGGTCAAAATTCTTGAGAAGGGTGTGCCTTACAGCGCGTGTGACAAGTGGCGCGCCGCAGTGATATCCCACCTCAAGTCGAACCCGCCAAGCGCAATTGTGCTGTCCAATCTCGGCGACTATCCGGACCAGGGCTCAAACGGGATTTCCGCGGGCACCTGGGTGTCGGGCATGGTTGAGACGCTTCGCGCATTGCCGGCGACCTCGCACACTCTTGTCATTTCGGACACCCCATCCTTCACCGGAACGCCCGCATTGTGCTTGTCCGTGCATCTGAAGGACGCCGAGTCATGTTCGAGGCCCCGATCGGACGCACTTGATGGGCATCTTGCGGACGCAGAGAAATCCGCGGCGGAAGGCGCCGGTGCGGTCTTCCTCGATCTGAACGACTTCCTGTGTACGAACAAGGAGTGCGGCGTGATCATCGGATCGACCCTGGTGTATCGGGATTCACACCACCTGACCGCGACGTTTGCGAGAGAACTCTCGCCGGAGGTCTGGGTGGGGCTGGAGCCCCTTCTGTCGAGATAGCCCCTTCTCGCGGGTTCGCGGAGTGCGGCGATGCGCCCAACCGCAGGTTGATGGGGGTGCAGGGGAGATATTCCGCCACAGCCTCGAAGGTTTATCGCTGCAGAACTGAGTGCGGGCGGATCATCCAGAAAAATAGCTTGCTTGGCGTGGTCATTTTCGAAGTTCTACCAGGTAACATCCGGAACGCACAGACCGCAATGAAAATACAGCGGTGCTCCTATTGCTCCGGGACGGGCCGCTCCTGCA
>JBDSZO010000092.1:0-7402 GCA_039925105.1 Terrimesophilobacter sp.
AAACCGGTAAAAGCCACGCCAACCAAAGCCACGCCTGCGAAGGCTGCGCCGAAGAAGAACGTCAGTGAGAAAGAGGAAAAAGATGCCTAAGCAGAAGACCCATTCCGGGGCAAAAAAGCGCTTCAAGATCACCGGAAGCGGAAAGATCATGAAGCAGCAGGCCGGCATGCGCCACAACCTGGAGGTTAAGTCGGGCCAGCGCAAGCGTCGCCTCAACCAGGACGAGCCGGTCGCCAAGGCCGACGTGAAGGCAATCAAGAAACTTCTCGGTCGCTAGACCGACGCAACGAATTAAGGAATAAGAGAAGAAAATGGCAAGAGTAAAGCGGGCGGTTAACGCCCACAAGAAGCGTCGGGTCATTCTGGAGCGTGCCTCCGGTTATCGTGGTCAGCGTTCGCGCCTGTACCGAAAGGCGAAGGAGCAGGTCACCCACTCCCTCGTCTACTCCTACCGTGACCGCCGTGCGCGCAAGAGCGACTTCCGCCGCCTGTGGATCCAGCGCATCAATGCCGCCAGCCGCGAGAACGGTCTGACCTACAACCGTCTGATCCAGGGGCTGGGCCTGGCCGGCGTTGAGGTTGACCGCCGCATCCTCGCCGAGTTGGCCGTCAACGAGCCGACAACCTTCGCGTCGATTGTTGCGACAGCAAAGGCTGCCCTGCCGAAGGACACCTCGGCGCCCAAGAACGCCGCGTAACTGCCACACAATGATCGACAACCCGCGTTCCCCGCGAGTTCGGGCGGTGGCAAAACTTGCACGGAAAGACGCCCGGTCACAGACCGGGCTCTTTCTGTTGGAGGGGCCACAGGCTCTCGCAGAGGCACTGACTTACCGTTCTGAGCTCGTGGTCGAGTTGTATGCGACGCCGACCGCGCTCGAACGCTACACCGACCTCGGTCAGGCGGCCGTCGATGCTGGGGTGGATGTCGAATTCGTCACCGAGCAGGTGCTTGAGACGATGGCTGACACTGTCACCCCTCAGGGAATTGTTGCGGTGTGCCACCAGTTCCCGACCTCGGTGAAGGACATTCTGGTGCCGGGGGAGCACGCACCGCGTTTGGTGGTGATCCTGGAAGATGTGCGAGATCCGGGAAACGCCGGCACCATCATTCGGGCCGCCGATGCCGCTGGCGCCGACGGCGTGATTCTCAGTGGGCGCAGTGTTGACCTGTACAACCCGAAAGTGGTTCGGGCCTCCACCGGATCGATCTTTCACATTCCGATTGCCGTGGGAGTCGAGTTGCCTGCCGTGCTCGAACGCGCTCGGGAAGCCGGAATGCACGTCATCGCCGCGGACGTCAAAGGCGATGATCTCCTTGTGGCGCGTGACTCCGGAGTCCTTCGTCAACCGACCGCCTGGTTGTTTGGCAATGAGGCCCGGGGATTGCAGGATGACCAACTCGCGTTGGCCGACCTATCGTTGGCTGTTCCGATCTACGGGAAGGCCGAATCGATGAACCTGGCGACCGCAGCGTCAGTGTGTCTTTACGTCAGCGCCTTCGCCCAGCGGACGGCATTGTAAGCGCTTGTCACGTCTCGATTACGACTCGGCGAGTTCTTTGACCTCGGTGTGCGCGTGTGAAACCCTAAGGCATGGAGCCCTCACAAAGCGGTGACCCTCTGGTCGTCTTGGAGCACGTTGACAAGCACTTCGGTGAGCTTCACGTACTGAAGGATATCAACACGACCGTCGGTCGCGGCGAGGTTGTTGTGGTCATCGGGCCCAGCGGGTCAGGTAAATCCACGCTGTGCCGTGCGATCAACCGTTTGGAAACCATCGACAGCGGTTCCATCATCATCGACGGTGTCCCGCTTCCCGAGGAAGGCCGGGCGCTTGCGAAACTTCGTGCTGACGTCGGCATGGTGTTCCAATCGTTTAACCTGTTCGCGCACAAGACGATCCTGGAGAATGTCACTCTCGGACCGCGGAAGGTGCGCGGGCAGTCCAAGGCTGAAGCGGACAAGCATGCCATGGAGCTCCTCGATCGCGTCGGCGTCGCCAATCAGGCGTCCAAGATGCCTTCCCAGCTTTCCGGCGGTCAGCAGCAACGCGTAGCGATCGCCCGCGTGCTTGCCATGGATCCAAAACTGATCCTGCTCGATGAGCCGACCTCCGCACTGGACCCGGAAATGATTGCCGAAGTCCTCGACGTCATGGTCCAGCTGGCCAGCGAGGGAATGACGATGGTCGTTGTCACCCACGAGATGGGGTTTGCCAGAAAGGCGGCCGATCGGGTGTTGTTCATGTCCGACGGCGAGATCGTCGAGGAAGCCACCCCGGAAGAGTTTTTCACTAACCCCCAAACCTCGAGAGCGCAAGATTTCCTCTCGAAGATCCTTACTCACTAATCCTGAGGGTAAGCAAACACAGCAAGGAGAGACAGATGAGACTCAAAAAGAGCCTGATGATTTCTGCCATCGCCATCACCAGCATTCTCGGTTTGAGCGCGTGCGCAGGAGCCGGCGGTGGCGGGACGACCCCGCCGGTGGCCGAAAAGCCAACCTTTGAGGCGGGCACCACAATGGCGAAGCTCGCCGATGCGGGTGCGGTCACGATTGGGACCAAGTTTGATCAACCGTTGTTCGGCCTGAAGGCTCCGGATGGCAATCCGGTCGGATTCGACGTTGAGATCGGCAAGCTCGTTGCCGCCGCGCTCGGCATTTCCGCCGACAAGATTAAGTGGGTGGAAACGGTTTCCGCTAACCGCGAGTCCTACATTGAAAACGGAACCGTTGACCTCGTCGTTGCGACCTACACGATCAACGACAAGCGCAAGGAAGTCATTTCCTTCGCCGGACCGTATTACAACGCGGGTCAGGACATTCTCGTGCTCGCGGGTAACCCTGAGGGCATCAAGGGTCCGGAAGACCTTAAGGGCAAGAACGTCTGCAGCGTTGCCGGTTCCACTTCGGAGAAGAACATCGCAGCCTACGATGTGAAGCTCATCACGACAGACACCTATTCCAACTGCCTTGAGCCGCTTCGCAGCGGCAAGGTCATCGCGGTGACAACGGACAACGTGATCCTGGCCGGCCTCGCCGACCAGAACGCTGGCGAGTTCGAGGTTCTCAGCAACCCGTTCACCGAAGAGCCTTACGGTATCGGCGTCAAGCACGATGACGACGCGTTCCGTAACTTCATCAATGACGTGTTGGAGAAGTCATACTCCGACGGCAGCTGGAAGGCCGCCTGGGAGGCAACTGCAGGCAAGGTCCTGAAGACGCCGGAACCCCCGGCCGTCGACCGTTACACCAGCTAGTTGATTCGGTGGCCCATCCTCTCTTCGGACCGGATGGGCCACCGCTTCACTGCCACAACCCCTGGCCGGAGGAAAGGTGATGCATGGACGCGATCATTGACGTGACCCCGATCTACCTGGCTGGTTTCTGGGTGACGCTTCAACTCCTGGTCATCTCCGGTGTCGGTGCGTTCGTCGTGGGGGCGCTCATTGCCACCCTGCGGATTTCTCCGGTACCGTCACTTCGGGTGTTCGCGACCGCGTACACCGAGGTGCTGCGAAACGTTCCGCTGCTTCTCGTTCTCATGTTCTGTGCCTTCGTGCTTCCGATCCTCGGTTCCGACCTCGACTTTTTTCCTCTCGCACTCATCGGCCTCATCGCGTACACCTCGCCGTTCGTGGCGGAAGCGATCCGCTCCGGGTTCAACGGTGTCCCCGTTGGGCAGGCAGAGGCCGCACGAAGCGTCGGCATGGGCTTCATCCAGACCGTGTCGCTCGTGATCCTTCCTCAGGCCGCGCGAATGGTCGTTCCGCCACTGATCAACGTGTTCATCGCGTTGACCAAGAACACCTCGGTGGCCGGCATCTTCTTTGTGAACGAACTGTTTAAGCAGACGAACGCGGCAACGCGCGACAATCCCAACGCCGTCATTATCGTTCTTCTCTACGCAGCATTCCTCTACCTGGTCATCACCGTTCCGCTCGGCCTGATAGCCGGAGCGATCGAAAAGAGGGTGGTGGTGATGAGATGAGTATCAGCGTCCTGTACGACGTACCCGGCCCGAAAACTCGGCGCCGTTCCCTGATCGCCTCGGTCATTGGGGTCGTGGTGATCGTCGGATTCTTCTTCTGGATGTACTTCACGCTCGCCGCGCCAAGAGTGAACCCTGCCAGTGGTGTCGTGACGCCAGGCACGTTCGACATTTCGCGGTGGGACATTCTCGCCAACCCCGAAGTGTGGCTTGGCTTCGGTCGTGCCACTCTCAACACGCTTCGCATGGCGGCCGCGGCCGCCGTGCTGGCGATCCTGATCGGCATCCTGTTTTCGTTCGGGCGCACCTCACGGTATGCCTGGGTCCGGGTGCCGGTGAGCATTCTCCTTGAGTTCATCCGAGGAATTCCGCTCCTGTTGATGATCTTCTTCGTGTTCCTGGTCTTTGTTGCAGGCTCGTACTGGTCTGGTGTGCTCGGTCTCGCCCTGTACAACGGTGCCATCATCGGTGAAGCGTTGCGTGCCGGCGTGAAATCGCTGCCTAAAGGACAGCGCGAGGCGGGGCTGGCTGTCGGGCTTACGCCGTTGAAGGCCTGGTATCTGGTCGAATTCCCGCAGGCATTCCGGCAGATGCTTCCGATCATCCTTGCCCAGCTTGTTGTGCTCCTGAAGGACACGTCGCTGGCGTACATCGTCAGCTATCCAGAACTGGCCAGAACGATCGGTGATGACCGCAACTTCTTCGGAAGTCGTTACATCTTCACGCTCTTCCTTGTCGGGCTCCTGATCTACCTTGCCCTCAACCTCACCCTGTCCTGGGTGGCGCGCTACGTCGCCAGGCGCAGTGGTCCGAAGCTGGGCAAGGTGACCCCGAACCAGCCAATGCCGACCGGCGGAGACGGGACAAGGGCGATCACCCTGCCGAGGAAGAATTACGGACCGCCGGATCCACCCCGCTAAACTTGGGTCTCGTGCCTCACCCCTCTGCGACCACCGACAACCCGATTACTGAACCGGCGGTGACCGCGGCGAAAGACGCGGCACTTGCCGCCATCGCTGCAGCCGAGACCATTGGCGAATTGAAGTCGGCACGGTCGCAGCACGCGGGGGAAAATTCCCCGCTGGCTGTACTTAACGCGATGCTGCGCGATGTGCCAGCAGACCAGAAGGCTGCGTCCGGCAAACTGGTTGGCCAGGCACGGGCCCACGTATCCCAGGCGATCCAGGAGCGCGAGGGACACCTCGCGGCTCTCGAAGAAGCTGCAGCGCTCGAGGCGGAAGCTATCGACGTGAGCGCTGTGCCAAGCCGATGGTCTCCGGGTGCGCGGCATCCGCTCAACCTGCTCATGGAGCAGATCGGCGACATCTTCGTTGGGATGGGGTGGGAGATTGCCGAAGGTCCAGAACTTGAAAACGAATGGTTCAACTTCGACGCGTTGAACACCGACGAGGATCACCCAGCGCGAAGTGAACAGGACACTTTCTTCGTTGAGCCGGCCGGATCACGCCTCGTGCTGCGCAGCCAAACCTCACCGGTGCAGATTCGCAGTCTGCTCGATCGCGAACTGCCGGTGTACGTGGTCGCACCGGGCAAAGTGTTTCGTAAGGACGAGCTGGACACCACCCACACCCCGGTGTTTCACCAGGTTGAGGGCATCGCCATCGACAAGGGTCTCACCATGGCCCACTTGCGGGGGACTTTGGAACACTTCGCGCGCCAGATGTTCGGCGAGGAGGCAAAGATTCGCCTCCGCCCCAACTTCTTCCCGTTCACAGAGCCGAGCGCCGAGATGGACGTCTGGCAGCCGAACGCAAAGGGCGGCGCTCAGTGGATCGAATGGGGCGGATGCGGGATGGTCAACAGGAACGTCCTGCGAGCAGCCGGCATCGATCCGGATGAATATCAGGGCTTCGCGTTCGGCATGGGCATCGAGCGCACGCTCATGTTCCGCAACGAATTGAAGGATATGCGCGACATGGTTGAAGGCGATATTCGCTTTTCGCAGCAGTTCGGGATGGTGGTCTGATGCGGATCCCGATCAGCTGGTTGCGTGAATTCGTCGACCTGGCACCTGACGTGACACCAGATCACGTCCATGCGGCACTCGTCAAGGTCGGACTGGAAGAAGAAGACCTGCACACCATCGACATGGAAGGACCAATTGTCGTCGGTGAGGTTTTGGAGTTCGTCGACGAGCCACAAACCAATGGCAAAACGATCAGATGGTGCCAGGTGCGCGTTGCCCCCAATGATGTTCGCGGTATCGTGTGCGGCGCCGACAACTTTTTTGTCGGCGACAAGGTCGTCGTGTCGCTTCCTGGCGCTGTTTTGCCTGGACCATTCCCGATCTCGGCCCGCAAGACCTACGGTCACCTCTCTGACGGGATGATCGCCTCCGCACGGGAACTCGGGCTCGGAGACGAGCACGACGGCATCCTGCGTCTGACCGATCTCGGTCTCGATCCCGAAATCGGCTCGGATGCCCTCGCCTTGCTTGGGCTTGATGACTGGGCGGTGGAGGTCAATGTCACACCTGATCGGGGTTACGCTCTCTCAATTCGCGGTATCGCCCGTGAGTACTCGCACGCGACCGGGGCAGCGTTCCGTGACCCGGCCGCTGTTTCTCCGGTCGAGCCTGTCGAGACCCTGAACGCAGTCTCTCCGGTCGAGCCTGCCGAGACCCTGAACGCAGTCTCTCCGGTCGAGCCTGCCGAGACCCCGACCGCCATTTCTCCGGTCCCCGTCACTCTCGACGACCGCGCTCCCATCCGCGGCAACGTCGGCTGCTCGCTGTTCGTCACCCGCGTCGTGCGCGGAATCGACCCGGCCCGACCGACCCCCGCGTGGATGATCTCCCGGCTGAAGCTTGCCGGCATCCGTTCGATTTCGCTCGTCGTCGACATCACCAACTACGTCATGCTGGAGATAGGCCAACCCATCCACGGTTACGACCTCGACAAACTCAGTGGCGGCATCACGGTGCGGCGCGCTGCTCCAGGCGAGAAACTCGTCACCCTCGACGACCAGGTGCGTGTCCTCGATGCCGAAGATCTTCTGATCACCGATGATTCGGGACCGATCGGACTCGCAGGAGTCATGGGTGGCGCCTCCACCGAGATCGGAGCCGACACGACGTCGGTGTTGATCGAGGCCGCCAATTTCGATGGTGTGTCAGTTGCGCGAACCGCCCGGCGCCACAAACTTCCGAGCGAAGCCTCGAAGCGGTTCGAGCGTGGCGTCGACCCGGCCGTTGCGTCCGCTGCCGCGGCTCGAGTCTCAGGACTTCTCGTTGAATTGGCTGGCGGCAGTGCAGACCCCGGGCACTGGCAGGTGGGGGAGATTGGTGCGGCTGAAGCCATCACACTCCCGGCCGGTTACGTGACCGCCCTCATCGGTGCTGACTACACGCAGGATGAGATCGAAGGCTCACTGCGTGAGATCGGATGCC
>JBDSZO010000093.1:0-2085 GCA_039925105.1 Terrimesophilobacter sp.
TCCCTAGCTCGGCTTGATGCGGGTACCTACGGCAGGTGCGAAGTCTGCGGAAAACGCATTGCACACGCGCGGCTTGAGGCGCGCCCGACCGCACGGACCTGCATCGACTGCGCGGTGTAATGCGTGACTGACAGTTCAGCGTGCGAGGGCTGGAAGCCAGCGTGCCACGAACGCGATCTCGTCCGGCGCTAGTCGAAGTCGAGGCTCAGTTTTCGCAAAAGGGCGGCGAGGCGCTCACGGTCTGCCGGCGGTAGCCGCGACAGCAGCTCCGACTCGGCCACAAGGAGCGTGCTGATGGCTGAATCGACGCGCGTCTGGCCTTTGGGTGTCATGACGACAAGGATGCCGCGCCCATCATTCGGGTCGGTTCGACGTTCGACAAGATCGCGCGCGACGAGGCGGTCGATCCGGTTGGTCATGGTGCCGGAGGAGACCAATGTTTGCTGCAGGAGAGATTTCGGACTCAGCTGGTATGGCGCGCCGGCACGCCTGAGCGCGGACAGGACGTCGAACTCCCACGATTCCAGATCCGAGCGGGAGAAAGCTTCTCGCCGCGCACGGTCGAGGTGGCGGGAAAGCCTCTCAACCCGGGACAGCACCTGCAGGGGAGCGAAGTCCAGGTCGGGGCGTTCCCTTGTCCACGCATCGACGATCCGGTCGACTTCGTCGCTGCTGGGCATACCTCCATTATCCCGGCACCTCCCGGCGTGCGGGACGAAAACGAAGGAGAACGCGCACAATGGAGGCCGTTCTGGCACTATTGCGCACATCCGGCGCGGTTCTCCTTCGTTTTTGTTCGACATCGGGTGGGCGCGCAGTCTGGCAGACTTGATTCGCGCAACGGCACGCCGTTGTGTGGGATGTGACTATCCGCCTTGGTGTAACGGCAGCACGACAGCCTTTGGAGCTGTTAGGTCCAGGTTCGAATCCTGGGGGCGGAGCTCAACAATTTGACACCGATGTGTCAAATTGTTGGGCTCCGAAGTGAAGGAGTGAGGCTTTGACACCGATGTGTCAAATTATTGAGCTCCGAAGTGAAGGAGTGAGGCTTTGACACCGATGTGTCAAGAAATACGCTCCGTAGTGAGAGAAGAGGCGAAAATGATCGACCAGAATCTCGCCATTGTGGTGCTTGCGGCGGGTGAGGGTACTCGCATGAAGTCGGCTACCCCGAAGATCCTGCATTCGCTTGCCGGGATCCCGCTTGTCGGGCACGTGTTGGCGACCGCGAGTGCGCTTGAGCCGGCTCACGTCATCGCGGTGGTTCGGTACGCGCGGGACGCTGTCGCTGCAGTCATTTCCGGAGTGTTGCCACAGGCAGTGATCGTCGACCAGGACGTCATTCCTGGCACTGGCCGCGCCGTTGAGGTTGCTCTCGCTGCACTCCCGGAAGACTTTTCCGGTGACGTCGTTGTTATCAGTGGTGACGTTCCCTTGCTCGATGCAGACACCCTCGGCCAGTTGATTGCGTCACATCGTGCGCACGCGTGCGCTGCGACTGTGCTGTCCGCTGTGCTCAGTGATGCCACCGGGTATGGCCGTGTTGTGCGGTCCTCCGACGGCCGGGTTGACCACATTGTTGAGCAGAAGGATGCCGGGGAGGTTGAGCTTGCCATCACCGAGATCAACTCGGGCAGCTACGTGTTCCGTGTGGCCGAGTTGCGCGAAGAGCTCCCGAAGGTGGGCACCAACAATGCCCAGGGCGAGAAGTACCTGACCGACGTTGTCGGCTTGCTGCGCGCATCCGGTGCGGTGGTCGAGGCGGTGCCGGCCAGTCACGACTGGATTGTGGCGGGGGTCAACGATCGTGTGCAGCTCGCTGAGGCGGCGAAGAGGCTCAATCGGATGATTGTGCGTGGTTGGCAGTTGGCTGGTGTGACCATCCAGGATCCGGCCACCACGTGGATCGACCGGAGTGCCATGCTCGCCGAGGATGTCGAGATCCTGCCGGGCACCCAGATCAAGGGGGCCACGAAGATCGAGCGGGGTGCAATCGTCGGACCGGATACCACCTTGATCGACTGCGAGATCGGCGAGAATGCGGTCGTTAAGCGTACCGACGCGACGCTCGCGGTTATCGGCGCG
>JBDSZO010000094.1:0-7935 GCA_039925105.1 Terrimesophilobacter sp.
GAGAAGATCTCCGGTGTGCTCGAGGAACGGCTTGGCGTTCCGGATCCGACCGGTCCGATCGACCTGTGGGAGGCCCGCGGTGCGGTGAGTTTCAAGGATGTGGAGTTCGCCTACACCGCTGACCGGGTGATCCTGCCACGGTTCGACCTCGACATTCCCGCCGGCCAGACCATTGCGTTGGTTGGCTCAACGGGTGCCGGAAAGTCGACTCTCGCGAAACTGATCTCCAGGTTCTACGATCCGACATCCGGCGCGCTCACGCTCGACGGCGTCGACCTGCGGCAGTTGCATCCGAAGGACCTTCGTCGAGCCATTGTCATGGTCACGCAAGAGGCCTACCTGTTCTCAGGATCGGTGGCAGACAACATTGCGCTCGGAAATCCGGATGCCACCCGCGAGCAGATCGAGCAGGCAGCGAGGGCTGTCGGCGCACACGAGTTCATCCTGGGGCTGCCGAACGGCTACGACACGGATGTCAACAAACGCGGCGGCCGGGTCTCTGCCGGGCAACGGCAGTTGATTTCGTTTGCGCGCGCGTTCATTGCGAACCCGGTGGTGCTCATCCTGGATGAGGCGACGGCGTCACTGGACATCCCGAGCGAGCGCCTTGTGCAGCTCGGACTGCAGACGCTTCTCGCCGACCGCACCGCGATCATCATCGCGCACCGCCTGTCGACGGTGGCGATTGCCGACCGCGTTCTGGTGATGGAACATGGTCGGATCATCGAGGACGGTACGCCGGCAGAACTCATCTCCGGAACCGGAAAGTTCTCCAAAATGCACGCCGCCTGGCTCGACTCGCTGGTCTGACCCACCTGCCAGTGGCGCCGCTGGCCGCACCCTCGACTTTCCTGTTTTGCAGGACATTTCGGAGAAATGGCGTCACCCCACCCTTGGAGTTGTGAATAGTCCGACCAATGTCCTGCACAACGGGAAGCGCTGGACGGGACAGGGGCTAGGGGTGGTGGCGGGCAAGGCGCAGATTGATGCGGTATCCGGATGCCGTTGGTGTGAGCGGCGTGCCCTCCTTCTTGTAGTGGGGGAGTGCTTCGTCGTCGTGACAGAGCGGCGGTTGCCCGCTAGCGCGGATCACCCGCCACCAGGGAAGGTCAGAGCCGTAGTACGCCATCGTCTGTCCAACAGCCCTGGCCGCGCGCGAACCGATCGCCGCCGCGACGTCACCGTACGCCATGACTTTACCTGGCGGGATTGACTCCACCACGGCGATCACGCGGGACACGAAATCGTGATTCTGTTGCATCGACCGGGCCTCTACAGCGTCAGGACGCCGAACTTCTCGCCGTACTGGGTTTCGCCTTCTACGGCGAAGCCGATGTTGGTGAAGAACGCTTCCGGGCCGTCCTCGCCGGGTTCCCAGAGTGCGGTGAGTCTGGCGAACCCGCGTTGCCGTGCCTCGTCCGCCAACGCCAGTACTGCGAAAGTTCCGACACCCTTGCCCTGCTGATCTGCGCTGACGTGTACGCGCCAGACACAACTTCGGAATTCGTCCTGCGTTGCATCCTCATCAAAATTGCCGCGAATGAAGCCGACGACGGTGTCGCCGTCGACGACGACGCGCGGCCACGTGGTCGTCGGATCGAGGTAGGCGTCGGCTATCGCATAGCTGGGGGGCACAACAAATTGCTCCTGCCCGCGTCGAAGGGTCAGGTTGTTTGCGGCGAGTGCGTTTTTCGCCGACAGATCTTCAAGTCTTAGCGTGCCCATCTAGACAGGCTAACCATTGGAACCGGCAGACGCCTAGAGATATCTTGATGTCGAGATAATTGGGTGATCGCGCTAAACTATTTGACGGCCGGATCGGCCCGGGCGCGCGCCCCACAAAGCCAACCCAACATCAGCACTTTCACGAGGAGAACCAGTTGTCGAAGATTAAGGTAGAAGGCACCGTCGTCGAGCTGGATGGCGACGAGATGACCCGCATCATCTGGCATGCCATCAAAGACACCCTCATCCACCCGTACCTCGACATTGACCTCGAGTACTACGACCTGGGGATCGAGAAGCGCGACGCGACCGACGACCAGATCACCGTGGATGCTGCCCACGCCATCCAGAAGCACGGTGTCGGCGTGAAGTGTGCGACGATCACCCCGGATGAGGCCCGCGTCGAGGAGTTCGGTCTCAAGAAGATGTGGCGCAGCCCGAACGGAACAATCCGCAACATCCTTGGCGGCACCATCTTCCGTGAGCCAATCATCATTTCCAACATCCCGCGCCTGGTGCCCGGCTGGAACAAGCCGATCATCATCGGCCGTCACGCGTTCGGTGACCAGTACCGCGCCACCGACTTCCGCTTTGAGGGTGAGGGCACCCTCACGATGACGTTCACGCCGAAGGACGGCCCAAACGGTGAAAAGCGCGAGCCGAAGTCGTTCGAGGTCTTCCAGTCGCCGGGCTCCGGCGTTGCCATGGGCATGTACAACCTGGATGACTCGATTCGCGACTTCGCCCGCGCCTCGCTCGCCTACGGCCTTGATCGCGGATACCCGGTGTACCTTTCAACGAAGAACACGATCCTGAAGGCCTACGACGGCCGGTTCAAAGACCTCTTCGCCGAGGTATTCGAGAACGAGTTCAAGGCGAAGTTCGATGCAGCCGGCCTCACGTACGAGCACCGTCTGATCGACGACATGGTTGCTGCCTCCCTCAAGTGGGAGGGCGGCTACGTGTGGGCATGCAAAAACTACGACGGCGATGTGCAGTCCGACACCGTCGCCCAGGGCTTCGGTTCGCTCGGCCTGATGACGAGCGTGTTGACCACCCCCGACGGCAAGATCGTCGAGGCGGAAGCCGCGCACGGAACTGTCACACGCCACTACCGCCAGCACCAGGCGGGCAAGCCGACCTCCACAAACCCGATCGCGTCGATCTACGCGTGGACCCGCGCGCTCGCCCACCGAGGAAAACTTGATGGCAACCAGGCGCTCATCGAGTTCTCGCACACGCTCGAGGATGTGGTCATCAAGACTGTGGAGTCCGGCAAGATGACCAAGGACCTGGCGTTGCTCGTCGGACCGGACCAGGGCTACCTCACGACGGAAGAGTTCCTCGGCGCGCTCGCGGACAACCTGAAGACGCGTCTGGCCTGACCCCTCCAGCCTCCAATCCAACGGTGCGCCGAATCGTTGGCGCGAGGGCTACTGAGGCGAGCCTTTCCTTGCTGGAATGGCGGACAGCTTCGGGGTAGTACTGAAGTCATGAACTGGCTCGGTAGTGCTATTCGCAGGTACCCGATTGTTGCGATCACGGTGCTTGTCGCTGCGGTCGGCGGCGCGCTTGCGCTTACCGGATACCTCACTGTGGCCCAGTGGACGGTCAGCGGCTTCGCCCTCGTTGTCGCAGCCATCCAGGCCTGGGATATGGCAAAGGGTCTGCTCAAGGGTCAGTGGGGCATCGACGCGCTCGCCATCATGGCGATCATCGCAACGGTCGTGGTCGGGGAGTACTGGGCGAGTCTGGTGATCGTGTTGATGTTGTCCGGCGGTGAGGCGCTGGAAGACTTTGCGGCGGGCCGGGCGAAACGGGAGCTCAATTCCCTTCTTGATCGTTCTCCGCAACGCGCACACCGCATGGTTGGGGAGGGCAGCGACGTCGACGATGTGCCGGTGACCGCCGTGGCCATCGGCGACCGGCTGCTCGTGAGACCGTCAGAGGTTGTTCCGGTAGACGGTGTGCTCGATTCCGATGCCGGTACGTTTGACGAGTCGTCGCTCACCGGTGAAAGCCTTCCGGTGGAGCGGCTACGCGGTGACACTGTGCTCAGCGGATCGCTGAATGGCGAAATTGCTGTCGTCATGGTGGCGCGGGCGCTCGCCGCCGACAGCCAGTACCAGCGCATTGTTGCGCTCGTCGCGGATGCTGCGGAGAGTCGGGCACCGCTCGTTCGCATCGCCGACAGGTATGCGGTCCCGTTCACGGCAGTCTCACTGCTCATTGCCGGTCTCGCGTGGTTGCTCTCGGGAGACCCGGTGCGGTTCGCCGAGGTGCTCGTCGTCGCGACACCGTGCCCACTGCTCATCGCTGCGCCGGTCGCCTTCATGGGTGGGATGAGCCGCGCATCCCGCTACGGGATCATCGTGAAGGGCGGCGGAACACTGGAGCAGTTGTCTCGTGCGCGTACCGTTGCATTCGACAAGACAGGGACTCTCACCCACGGTGATCCGGCGGTTGTCGATGTTCGTCCGGCTGGTGCGATCACCGAGGACGAGCTTTTCAGCCTTGTCGCATCCGCCGAAGCATACTCATCGCACGTGCTCGCAACATCGATTCTGGATGCTGCTCGCGAACGCGGCCTTGCGTTGCGCAGTGCAACCACGGCACGCGAAGCGGCAACGAATGGTGTGATCGCCCGGTTGGACGGGCGCAAGGTTGTTGTTGGCAAATTCCGTTTTGTTGCCGAGCATGCGCCGGACGCATACACGACTCCAATCGAGAGCGGGCAGCTTGCCGTCTACGTTGCTGTCGACGGAAAGTTTGCCGGTGCGATTCTTCTCAGCGACCGGGTGAGGGCGAACGCCGCGTCGACAATTCGGGCGCTCTCGTCGCTGGGAATCACGCGATTCCTCATGCTCACCGGCGACGCTGTTGACACCGCCAGTCATGTTGCTGCGGATCTGGGCATTACCGAGGTGCACGCTGAGCTTCTTCCGGCGGACAAGGTCGAGATTCTGAGGGGAATCGTCGAGCGTCCCGTCGTGATGGTCGGTGACGGCGTGAATGATGCGCCTGTGCTGGCGGTTGCCGATGTCGGCATTGCGATGGGGGCGAAGGGTGCGACTGCGGCGAGTGAGTCGGCGGATGTCGTGATAGTGCAGGATGACCTGTCCAGAACCACTGATGCTGTGGAGATCGGGAAGCGCACGATGCGGGTTGCCCTGCAGAGCATCTGGCTCGGCATCGGGTTGAGCTTTGGCTTGATGCTGCTGGGGGCCTTAGGGTTTCTTCCCGCGATTGTGGGTGCCGCGTTGCAGGAGGTAGTCGATCTTGCGACCATCCTGAATGCGCTGAGGGCGCTCGGCGGGGGAAAAACCGCTGCCGCCCGCTTTCAACATTCAGGAGTGTCGAGGGAACGTCAGGCTTCCAGGGTGTGAGAGTTACGCTGCGGCTTCTGCGCAATCCAGAATCATCCGGATTCCGGTCCGGTACACCGAACGCTCGTCCAGCGCCAACAACTGCTCCCGGTATTTGGTTGTGGTTGGGTGGCTTGCGTGCGTCGCGGCGACCGTCGCGGGAATGTACGCGCCTTTTCCCTTGGCGCCCCGTGATTGGGCGATCACAGAGCCGAATGCCAGCATGTGGCTTGAGAAGAGTTGGTAGTACTCGATTAACTGGTCCCCTTCGAGTCCCGCCTTCGACAGGCAACCGAGGATGAATTCGATCCCGTCGAGTTCTGCTGAACCCTTGGTGGACAGGGTTGCCGCCTCCGCGGCCACCGCAGGATAGTCAAGGTAGACGTCGAGCACGTTGTCGGCCAATTCACGGAGCGCATCTTTCCAGTCTTTCGGGTCAACAGTGCTTCGGTCGGTGGCCACAGAGATCAGGCGATCGAGAAGCGCCGACATCAATTCGTTCTTGTTGCGAAAGTGGCGGTAGATGGCGGTCGGATCCACCCCAAGTTGCTTGCCAAGATCGCGCACGGTCACCGTGGTACACCCGGGACGCGAGGCGATTTCCATGCCCGCCGCGATGATCATCTCCCGACTGAGGCGCGAGAGTTCGGATGTGTTTTCCTCACGCTGAGAGGCCTTGACCGTCATGGCACCAGTATTTCACGGCTGTCAACAATCATGTCAACAATCATGTCAACAATGTTGACATAGTGAAACGCTTTCGCTTAGGTTTTCAGGGTGGGCACGAACAGTGACGCCCTTGTCAAGAGCCAACGACTTGACTGCATTTCGGACCTCAGGGAGTCAAACGTGTCAACTTTCGCCGATTCGGTACTTCAGGACGGATGGATCTTCAGCGCTGGGTTTGAGCGACCCGTACGCGCCGACATCGCGATCCACGGCGACCGGATCATGGCTGCTGGCAGCGCCGACGAACTTGCGGGGCTCATCGGGCCGAACACTCGGGTGCACAGTGTCACGGGAGAGCTCATTGTTCCTGCCTTCCAGGGTGCGCATGTCCACCCGGTAGCCGGTGGCGCTGTTGAACCGCGACCACCACGGAATGTGGGTCAACACCCGTGCTCTCGAATTGGCTGGCATTACCGACGCAACACCGAACCCGGTTGACGGCAGGATCGAGCGCGATCATTCCGGGCGACCGTCCGGCACGCTGCACGAGGGCGCATCACATGCGGTGTCCGCCCTCCTGCCTATGGTCAGTGACGCGTTCGCCGCGCTCGGGTTGCGGCGCTCTCAGGGGTACCTGCACTCGCTGGGCGTCACCGCGTGGCAGGATGCGCTGCTGGGTGCTGGCCTCGGCCTCAAGGACGCTACGGACACTTACCTTGAGGCGCTCGCCGCGGGCGAGCTCACGATGCGAGTGATTGGAGCCATGTGGTGGGAGCGGGAGGGCGGTGCAGAGCAGGTTGAGTCTCTGATTGCACGGCGTGACCGGGTCGCTGCTGCTGACCCGACGGGAAAGTTCCGGGCGTCCTCGGTGAAGATCATGGTGGATGGCGTCGCCGAGAATTTCACCGACGCAATGAGCGAACCGTATTTGGATGCATCCGGTTACGCCACCAACAACTCTGGGCTCTCCTTCATCCCCCCGGACGATCTGACGCGCTATGTCACGGCGCTCGATGCTGCAGGATTCCAGGTTCACCACCTCGCCCACCTGCAGGTGATCAGCCCCGCTGATGTGCCTCGCTTTACCGAATTGGGGGCGATCGCGAACCTCCAGATGTTGTGGGCGACACACGAGGAACAACTCGACGAGTTGACCATCCCTTTTATCGAACCCTCACTGGCGGACCGCATGTACCCGTTCGGAGACCTGGAGAAGGCCGGGGCAACCCTCGCTGCCGGCAGCGACTGGCCGGAGTCAACCCCGGACCCGATTGCGGCCATCCACATCGGGGTGAATCGCATGATTGACGCGGATACTCCGGCGCTTGGCGGCGAAGCGCAGCGCCTGACACTGGCTGAGGCGGTTACCGCGTACACCTGGGGGAGCGCGCTGGTCAACGGACTGGATCACGAAACCGGCCGAATAGAGCGGGGATTCCTTGCCGACCTTGCCGGGATCGACCGCAACATTTTCGAGCGTCCGGCAGAAGAGATCGGTCGGGCGCAGGTGCGCCTGACGTTCTCGGGTGGCGCAGTCGTCCATGACCGCGACCAGGCAAATCCGGGCAATCCTAACGCCGTGGAGGAATCACAATGAAGACCGTTCAACTCCGTCGCTACACCATCCACTCCGGCGAGTACGACGCCTTCATCGCCTGGTGGATGTCCGAGATGGCGGGACTCCGCCGCGCTGCCGGGTTCCGGATCGAGTTCGCTTACGGCATCCCGGAGACGAACGAGTTCGTCTGGGCGGTGAGCGTTGAGGGGTCAGCGGAACACTTCACCGAAATCGAGTCGCGGTACCTCGCCTCTGACGAACGCGCAGCCGTCATGGGAGCTATTCCGGAACGGGTCGCCGAGCGAACAGTGCAACTGGTCACGATTGTGGAGGGCCAGTGAGGATTCTCATTGCAGGGGCCGGCATCGGCGGGCTCACCACGGCTTTGTCACTGTACGCCGCCGGCATCACCGACGTCAGCATCCACGAGAGCGTCTCAGAGATTCGACCACTTGGTGTTGGTATCAACCTGCTGCCGCATGCGGTGCGTGAACTCACTGAGCTCGGTCTTGGTGAGGAGGTCGCCCTCCTCGGGGTACCGACCAGTGCACTCAGCTACTTCAACCGGTTCGGCCAGCAAATCTGGTCAGAACCTCGGGGGCTTGCTGCCGGCTATCG
>JBDSZO010000095.1:0-14476 GCA_039925105.1 Terrimesophilobacter sp.
GACCTTGGACATCCGGCCGCAACCGAACTTCACAACGCCTCACAGGTGACCGCTGCCGGACTGGAGAAACGCCTCCAGATCATCGGGCGGATACGGTACGAAACCGCGCTGGCTGTCGCGGCGGCACAGCCTCACACGGCTCAAGGAACGGCATTACCGTTCCCTGGGGAGGTCGCGGAGCCGACGCCCGCGTTCCGGCTCCCTGAGGAGGACGCGCAGCGGACGTCTCGAAGCGAGCCTCAGGGAAGGGTGGCGCCGAGGCGCTCCAGCGTGCAGGTGACCCTGCTCATCGTCGGCGTCTCGCTCCTGTCGATCGCAGCGATCTTCTTCCTCGTCTACGCCTTCATCAACTTCGGCATTGTCTGGCGCAGCGTCATCATCGGCGCCATCACGGTTGCCGCATTTGCGGTCGCCACCCAACTGCGCCGACGTTCACTGAGCGCAACGGCGGAAGGCATCTCCGCCTTCGCCGTCGTGTTGATCTACCTTGACGCTTACGCGTTACGCGCCAACGACCTGTTCGGTGCCGCAACGGCCGATGAAGCCGTCTACTGGGGCGTCACACTCATCGTCGCCGCCATCGGATTCGTCATCTGGCACCGGATATCGCACCTGCGCACCCCTGGTGTCGTCGGTTTCGCAACATTCGCCCCCGGCGTTGGCACGCTGGTCGGCGGGCTCACCCAACACTTCCCACCGTTCACCCAAATTTTCTGGGTGCTGAGCGCAATCGCCATCGCCGGAATCCTCCATCGCGCCACAAGTCGCGGTGCACACCTCCCCGCCACCGAGCGCATTATTGTGCTGAGCACCGCGATGACGGCGTTGGTGATCAGCGTTCCGTTGGCGCTGGCCCTGGAGCTTCCTGGCAATGAATGGGCGCCAACCTTCGGCTACCTCGTAATCACGGCGATCGCAGCCATTCACGCCACGCTCCTGGTCAGATCCGCGTCGCGTCTGGACCAAGTCTTTGCCAGAATCGCTGGGGGGATTGGTGGATTCAGTGGGGCCGTAGCAGTCGCCGGTTCCGCCCTCCTGCTCAAAGACACCAACCTTGCAACGGTTGCCCCGCTCGTCGCCGCAGTCGCTGTCGGCTTGGCACTCGAACTGCTAGCCCACCGACGCCGGCCGGGCGTGACCCGCTCAACCCTGCTCGTGGCAACCAGCGCCGCGGTCGCCGCCGCAGCGCTCGTCAGCGTGGTAACCCTTGTGCATCTCGGACAATTTGTCTCGCTTACCGCGAATGCCGGAGTGGACCCGGTGTGGTTGCACACGCCCGTCGACGATGTCGCCGCTTCGGACGGCACCCATTCCGCGCTCGCACTGCTTGCACTACTCATCATTGGTGCGTTAGCCGCACTCGCCTGGTGGGCGGGCAACCTTCTTAGAAAGCGCGCGTGGGCGCTGACCTGGTTGGGCGCGATACTCGCCGTCAGCGCAGCACCCCAGTTACATACCCAATGGCTCATCATGGTCGCCTGGCTCGCGATTGCCGTCCTCAGCCTTGGCACCCTTCGCGTACTGAAGAAACGAAGCGCACCTGCCCGGCAACTGGCACCCGTGTACGCAGCATTGCTCGCATCCGCCCTGCTCGGCTACCTGCTTGGCTGGGCGAGCACCGCAACCTGGTGGATACCGACACTCGTAATCATTGCCATCCTGATTGCTGCGCGGCCGCTCACCGCGAACCCGCACGCGAAGGCCGCGCTCCTCGGAATCGCAACCACAACCCTCCTGCTATCCGTTGGCACTTTTGCCGACCAAATTGCATTCGCACAGTCCATCGACCCCCAACGCACGCTGGCCAACCACATCGTCCTGACATCAGTTGTCTCCATCGTTGTGCTCCTTGCCGCATCGATCACCGGCACCATCGCACGCACCGTCGACCGCCGCGTGGTCTTCTGGATCAGTGGCGCGGCCTCAGCCGTCTCACTCGCCTTGGCGACGGCGATGGTCAACTCTTTACCGGGTGCAGCGCGCAGCACACTGCTTCTTCCCGAATTCGCCACCGGCCTGGCGACCGCCGCACTGACACTCATCGCCCTGACCCTGTGGGTCGGGCTCGGGTCCAACCACGCCATGCGCCCGGAGCGCATCGCAGCGTCAATCGGAGCAGCACCGGCACTGTTCCTGCTTGTTACAGCATTCGTGCAGGTTGTTGGACTGCCAGAACTGCGCGTTGCCGTCGCGCCCGTCACTGCGGGCCTCCTCGCTGCCACCGCGGCACTGGTGCTGGCTGTCTTGCGGCCCTCCACAATCCCACGCTGGGCACGAGAACTTAGCGTCGCACTGGTCAGCATCCCTGCCCTCTATTTTGCCGTCGCGAATGAGGACCCTCTGGCCTGGCTGGTGCTCGCAATCGCAGCGGTGACAACACTGCTACTGGCCACCGACGCTGACGGCCTCTTCACCTCGCAGTCAATTCGGCGCCACCTCGGGTGGCTTGCGCTTGCCCTTGGTGTGGCCGGATTCTGGTCGCGACTGGACGGCGACCGAGTGACCGATCTCGCCGTGTACGTCGTGCCGGTGTCGCTCGCGTTCATCGTGATTGCACAACTGATACAGCGCGCTACACGACGCAGCGACCCGATCCGTTACAGCCGGGCAGCGCCACTGGTCACGCTCGCCGGTGTGCTCATCTCCCTGCTGCCGCTCGGTGTCAACGCGGCGTCCGGTCCCGCCGTCGAGGCGGTAACGATCGCCGCGACCTCCGCGGTTGCGCTGATCGGCGGAAGCGCCGTCGTCAGCAGAATCCCGCACCAGTGGACTGTGGATGTGGTCGCCATTGCCGGCGTCGTCGGGCTCCTTGTTACAGTCTTCGGACGCGCAATGTTGCTCAACAGCGAAGACACGGAACGCGATGCGTGGATTGGTGCAGCATTCCTGGTGCTCGTACTGGCCGCGTTCCTGCAGGCGCGAAAGCATCCCTCAGACACGGGGAAACTGCGCGCCCAGCTCAGCCAATGGCTGGTCATCGTTGCCATGACAGCATTGCTCGCGATCGAATCGTTGGCGTTCACAGCAACAACCCTTGGCAGCATCCGCGCCCTCATCGTCATTGCGTTGTTCGCGGCACTCCACACAGCTGCATTCCTGATGAATCGCCCGCCGTTGACGCAGGTGGTTGGTTGGGTGGCGATCGGGCTTGCTGTGATCGCCGCAGTTGTCGGGCTCGCTCAGGATGCCATCGACCCACGGGAGCTCGCCAGCGTGCCGATTGCGGGTGCCCTCCTCATCACCGGGAGCCTGCACCTTCGCGCTGTCGACGCAGCCAGAAGTTGGCCATGGCTTGGACCGGGGGTGTTTGTCCTCCTCGTACCCTCACTGTTGGCCACCATTGACGACCACGCCCTGTGGAGGCTTGTCGGCCTTGGGGTCGTCGGCGTCGCGGTCATTGTGATTGCTGTCACCCGCCGACTTCAGGCCCCGTTTGTGATCGCTGTCCTCGTCGTGCTCATTCACGGGGTGGCAACGTTCCTCCCGCAATTGCGTGCTGTCTACCAGGCGGTGCCGTGGTGGTTGTGGCTCGGGCTCGGCGGCATCTTGTTGATCGTGCTCGCAGCGCGATACGAACACCGGATCCAAAACCTGAAGAATGTCGCGATGCGATTCGCCTCGCTGCGGTGATCTGATCAGGGCGCCGCGCCGCGTTGAGGCGCCACACAACACACCGATTTGAAAGAACTGAGCGTACCCCCCGAATGGGGGACTACGGGGGACGAATTGAGTCCCCTATTCTGGGGACACCGCATTACCCCCCATCCTGGCTTCCCCCAAGCCAGTTGCCACACCCGAAGCGCCCAGTGGCAGGCACCCTCAGGAAACAAAATGTCCTCTTCAGAACAGTTACTCCCCCCGTTCGGCTGGTACCCAGACCCCAGCGGTCTCCCCATGCTGCGCTGGTGGACTGGCACCGCATGGACTGACCAGCTCGAGGCACCGCGCCCCGAAATTCAGCCCGCTGCGGGATACACGACGTTCGACCTCTCCCGTCGAAACGAATACGCCTCCTGAGACTCGTCGGCGCTGACACGATGTGATAGACCCGAACGCATCGTGTCGGCACCGACGCACCCGCTAGCCCTGCACGGTCCGCGCTGATCCGCGCCGCACTTCCCCGTTTTGCAGGACATTCGCGCCAGTCGGGGCCCGCACACCGAAGTGGCGCTTTTTGTTGACCGGATGTCCTGCAAAACGGGGATCGCGGGCGGTGAGGGCGGGCAGCGCATGCTGGCTAGAAGGCGCGGTGGGTTGGACGGCCAGCGAGCAAGGTCAGGGCTACGGGCATACTGCGCAACTCGTCACCGGATGCCGCGAACGGGTCCTGCTCGACGGCGATCAGATCCGCAACCTCACCAACCGCCACATCGTTGTGTGCGGATGCGGCTAGCGCCTCGTCAAACGCGATCGCCTGCTCCGGATGCCACGGCTCACGGCCATCCCGCGAGCGGGTCACCGCGGCGCTCATCGTCACCCACGGGTCCAGCGGGGACACCGGCGCATCCGAGCCGAGGAGCACAGTGGCGCCAGCATTCAGAAGGCTGCGCAGCGCGAACGCGCGGCCGGTGCGTCCCGCCCAAAAGCGGTCCGCGATGTCCCGGTCGTCCATGGCATGCTCCGGTTGCGCACTCACGGAAACGCCCAAGGTCGCAAACCGCGCAATGTCAGACTCGCGCAGGAGCTGCGCGTGCTCGATACGGCCTTGGCAGCCGACGGTCTCGAACGCGTCAAGCGCGAGACGGTTGGCCTCATCGCCGATCGCGTGAACTGCGGGCGAGATTCCTGCCGCGCTCGCCTTGAGCAAAAGCGGAACCAGCTCGTCAGGCGGCACCGTCAGCATGCCGTGATCGTGCGTGTCAGGGTATTCGTCGATGCAGTAGGCGGTGCGCGTGTTCAGCGACCCATCCGTGAGTACCTTGAATGGGCCGATCGTGATCAGGTCGCCAGCGTCGACTTTGCCGGTTGGGTCGATTATGTCGCCGGTGCGGTGCCCTGAACTGATCGCCGCGTCGAGGAACTCTGTGTAGATTCCCGTCTCGATCCGCACCGTGGCGAAACCGCCACCCGCACGTCGAGACCACGCCACGAAATTGTCGGCCATTTCCATATCGACAACCCCAACCACCCCGCGGGCGGCCGCCCCCGCAGCGGCCTCCTCAACCCAACGGTCAAGGGTCACCTCAGGAACGTCCTGCAATTTGCCGACCAGATCGAAACAGTCGTCCTCGAGCAGGATGCCGGTTTCGTGCCCCCCAAAACCGAATAGGGACAGCGCGGAACTGTTCAACCAGGCACAGTGCAGGTCTCCACTGATCAGCACCGTCGGGATGTCGCCGACTGCAGCATCCAGTAGCGCCGGCGACGGAACGTCGGGCCAGAGCCCGTCTCGGAAACCGTGACCGAGCAGCGGTTGCCCCGACTCGAGGTGGATCCGTCCCGCCGCCTCAGCCATGATCGAGGCCGCCTCCGCCGCGGAAGCCGCATTCGACAGGTCGGTGCGGCGCAGGGCGAGCGCCTGCTGGTTCAGGTGCACGTGGTGGTCCCACAGCCCGGGCAGCAGCCAGCGGCCATCAAGATCGATGGTGTCGCCGGATGCCACACCGCCAGGCGTGATCGAGGTGATGAATCCTGCCTCGATGTGCACGTTGACGATGGCACTGCCCAAGCGGGCATTGGTGAGAGTGATCATGATGTCCGGTTCAATGGTGGTGGGCGACGGTGGGTCTCGACAGGCTCGACCGGAAAAAGAGGCTCGACCGGAAAAAGAGGCTCGACTTGAGCAGCAGTACCACCGATTGAGCCGCAGCACCTCGAATTGAGCCTGCCGAAATCCAGGGGTCTCGACAGGCTCGACCGGAGAATTGGGCCCGACCGAGGGCGCGGGTGATGATTTTCAAGCGTCATCACTGCGCGTCGTTCACGCGCCGCATGTCGGCGGCGAGCTGCGGGTGCGCGTAATTCGCGCCGTGGTCCAGTTCGTTGATGACCGTCTGCTTGATCAGTTCCGGTTTATTCTGGCTGAGTTTCAGGCGCGCCTCGAACCGGCTCACGACAATTCTGAAACCGACAGTGCCGTCGAAAATGCTGCGCCCGTACTCTTCGTTGTCTTTCAGCAGTTTTGGGTGCGGCATCCGCCCCTCGAAGTGTTCGACCAGCTCGTCGAGCACGCGCCAATTTTCTTCATCGCTGAGAATCTCCGGCACCCCGTACAGGTGTGCCGTCGAATGATTCCAGGTTGGCACCGCCGGGATGTCGCCGTACCAGCCCGGCGAAATGTAGCCGTGTGCGCCCTGGATGATGACGAGCACTTCCGCGCTGCCAAGTTCAAGCGACCGGTCGTCAGGTTTGCCAACGTGACTCACGATGCTGATCTCGTCGCGGCCCTCCTCCAGCATCACCGGGTAGTGCGCGGCAATGAGCCCCTTGGCGGTGTTCGCGACGATGGTCGCCCACGGATTCTCGCGGATCAACCGTTTAACGTCTTGTGGATCCGTGCTGACGAAGTGTGGGGTGTACCTCATGGGATCAAGCTTGGCACGGCCTTACGCCTGACAGCGCGGACACCAGTACAGCTTTCGCGCTGCCGCCACCTCGAGCAGAATGTGCGTTCCGCAGGTGCGGCACGGCAGCCCGGCCCTGCGGTACACCCAGTGCCGATCGTCCCGTGAGGCGAGCGCCCTCGCGTAGTCGTCGTCTGAGAGGTCATCCATGGTGAGCATGAGCCCGGTTTGCACGCCGATGTGCAGCAGGTGGGACCAATCCGTCCAGAGGGCACGCACAACATCCTCTGGCAAATTCTTGCCCGGGGTGTGCGGGTTCAGGCGGGCACGGTACAGCATCTCCGCGCGGTACACGTTGCCGATACCGCTGACCACCGACTGGTCCATCAGCAGGAGTCCGATTCGGGTAGGTTTGCGCCGGATGACTTCGGTGAAGCGGTCCTCGGCAGCTTTACCATCGTCGACGAGCGGGTCCGGGCCGAGCTTCGCAATGACAGCGGCAACCTCCTCAGGTTCAAGCACCTCGCACGCGGTGGGGCCGCGAAGGTCTGCGACCGCCGAGTCCGTGAGAAGTCGCACGCGCACCTGCCCGATCGGCTCCGGTGGGAATGCCCCGAGCTCCTGCTCGGTTTCCCGTTCGGCCATGCGAAGGCGGGTGCGGCGAGGAGCCCCAATGGAGTGGAGTGAGTCTTCGTGATCGGCGAGGTCAACGCCACCCATCCCGATCTGGCCCATACGCCCGTGTGCTGCAACAATAGTCGCGTCAGCGGTTACATCCCCCGCGAAATCCCACGCGCCGTAAATGCCGAGATGCACGCGCAGCCACAGCCTAGGAGCGCTCTCCTCTGCGGCGAACTCGAGGAACATCTGCTTGCCGACGGCCTGGGCATCCGTCATCAGGAGCCCGTCCAGAAGTGAAGCTCCTGCGGCAAAGCGGCCCTGTGGCGAACTAACGGCAACCCGGTGCCCGACGAAGTTCAGTGCGAACTGGCGAGCAATTCGGTGTACGGAGTGACCCTCTGGCACCTCAGTCGACCTGCTTGCCCGCGATCGCACCGGTGTCTTCGTACTCGGCCAGCTGGGCGATGCGGCGGGCGTGGCGTTCCTCACCGGAGAACGGCGTCGCGATGAACGTGTCAATGAAGGCGACCGCCTCCTCAACGGTGTGCTGGCGTGCACCGATCGAAATCAGGTTCGCATCGTTGTGCTGGCGGGCGAGTTCGGCGGTCGAGATGTTCCAGACCAGCGCCGCCCTGGCGCCGCGCACCTTGTTGGCGGCAATCTGCTCGCCGTTCCCGGACCCGCCAAACACGATTCCGAGCGCCTCAACACCGGACTGCTGGTCGACGACAACACCGATCGCCGCATTGATGCAGAAAGCGGGGTAGTCATCCAACGCGTCGTACTCCTTCGGCCCGTGATCAACCACCTCGTGGCCAGCCCCGCGCAGGTGCTCCTGCAGTTGGCGGCTGAAATCCAAACCAGCATGGTCGGTGGCGATGTGGATGCGCATGCGACAAGTCTAGGGAACGTCAACGCCCAGTTGACTCTGGCCATATCCAGTGAACAGGGGCACACTGGTAGGAGCGTTCCTCGGCGTGCGGCAAGCAAGGAGGAGATCAATGCCGGTGCTACAGAAGAACTCACCAGATCTCGTTCCCGTTCTCTCAGCGGGGCGCCACCGAAACCCTCGCAAGGGTGCCTGTTTCATGGAGTTCGCCTCCTACCTTGCCGGCGAGCGGTGGAGCGACCATCCCGCCTGCACCCTCCCCGCACTGGCGTTTCTGGCACGGATGGTGAACGACTGCACTTCAGATCGTGAACGATCACGTTTGGCCGAACTAATCCCGTCGGTGATTGGGATGACCACCTCTGATCCGAGAGCGGAATTACTAATCGCACTCAGAGCCGCGACGGCTGCGCTACCGATTGCCAGCGAGGAGCGTCAGCGCGCTCTCGCCGTTGGCATCCTTGGAACCCAAGCGAAATTGGCCGAATTTGAGGCCCCGGGCGACCCAGACCTCCTGGCCAGAATCAGCGCAGCGTTCGCACAGGCGCCGTTTGCGGAACGCTGGGCGCGCGACTTCGTTTCCGAGAACCGCATCGATCCGCGCCAACGTGCGATCGCGCGCATGACCGAGTCCATCATCCGAACGAGCGTGCTTGGCATCGCCCAGGCCTGCTCGCCCGGCGCGAATGAGCGCTTGAGGGAACTCCTTAAAGGGGCAATCGAGGATTGCCGAAAGATCGTCGCCGAGGGCATGACGCAAGCCAACCCGGTGCCCCCGAATTCAGTGCCGCCGAATTCAATCGAAGATGGGTTCCCGCGTGCGGGAGCGCTTCAGCTCGAAGAATCCGTCAAATGAGGCAGCCGCGACAACGCCATCCCAGAGGGTGAGCGCCTGCTCGCCCGTTGGCGCCGGTGAAATTACCGGCCCGAAAAATGCGACGTCGTTGACGGCGATGATTGGCGTTCCAACATCCTGCCCGACCCGGTTAATGCCGTCGAAATGGCTCGCGCGCATCTGCACGTCGTACTCGTTGGAGTCAGCGAACCGCGCATAATCTGCGGGGAGGCCAACGTCGATCAGTGCGGCGGGAATGACCTCATCCGGGTTCGTCGACCCGCCATTGTGGATGCGCGTTCCTAGCGCGTCGTACAGCGGCTTCACCTTGTCCTGACCCGCCAACTCTGCGACAGCCGCCACAAGTCGGGTGTATTTGAGCGCCCGTGGCAAAAACGCTCGGTAATCATCGCTGACATCGGTGTCTTCGTTGAGAACTGCGAGGCTCATGATGTGCCAGCTGACCTCAAGGTTGCGGTGCCTGGTCACCTCATCCACCCAGCGGCTCGTCATCCACGCCCACGGGCATGAAGGGTCGAACCAGAAGTCAACACGGGTCTGAGAAGTCTTAGAAGTCATAGATGTCGTAGCGGTCATAGTTCCAGTCAACATCACCCGATCGAATCTCGCAGATCATGGCGACTAGGCTTGATGGCGGAGCTGGGCGCCACGAATGCCGACTCCTTCATGACGATTCTGACCCAGGAGTGCACGTGCCCGGAGATAACCTCACCCGCATTGAAGCTCAGGAGCGTAAGGCGCTCCTGAACGTTGAAAGTTACAACGTTTCGCTCGACCTGACCGTGGGTGCGGAGGTATTCACGAGCAAGACGGTCGTCACCTTCAGTGCCACCGCCGGCAGCTCAACTTTTATTGACGCGTTCACCCGCACCGTGCACTCGATCGATTTGAACGGTGTCGCTGTTGACACCGCCGCGGCCGACGGCGTGCGCATCCAGCTTGACAACCTCGCCGACGAAAACGTTCTGACGGTTGTTGCGGACGTCGAATACACGAACTCCGGCGAGGGCCTGCACCGTTTCGTCGACCCGGTCGACGGCGAGGTGTACCTATACTCCCAGTTCGAGGTGCCGGACTCCCGCCGCGTGTTCGCCGTGTTCGAGCAGCCGGACCTGAAGGCGACATTCCGGTTCACTGTCACTGCGCCATCGGCGTGGGAAGTGGTCAGCAACCAGGCTGCTGAGAATCGCACCACCGACGGCGACAACGCGACGTGGGTGTTCAAAACCACTCCGCGAATCTCCTCCTACATCACCGCAATCGTCGCAGGCCCTTACGCGAAGGTCACCAGTGAGTTGACCAGCAGCGACGGACGCACGATCCCGCTCGGAATCTTCTCGCGCAAGTCGCTCAGCCAGTACCTCGACGCCGACTACATCTTTGACATCACCCGTAAGGGCTTCGAGTACTACGAAAAGAAGTTTGACTACGCGTACCCGTTCGAGAAGTACGACCAGCTTTTCGTTCCCGAGTTCAACGCGGGCGCGATGGAGAACGCCGGTGCCGTCACATTCACGGAGACCTACGTGTTCCGGTCAAAGGTGACCGACGCGATCAAAGAGCGCAGGGTCGTCACCATCCTGCACGAGCTCGCCCACATGTGGTTCGGCGACCTCGTCACCATGAAATGGTGGAACGACCTGTGGCTGAACGAATCGTTCGCCGAATGGGCATCGACGATTTCCACGGCGAACGCGACAGAGTGGACAGAAGCCTGGACCACGTTCCAGGCGATGGAGAAGTCCTGGGCGTACCGCCAGGACCAGCTCCCATCCACACACCCGGTCGTTGCCACGATCAACGACCTCGAGGATGTTCAGGTCAACTTCGACGGGATCACCTACGCGAAGGGTGGCTCGGTTCTGAAGCAGCTCGTCGCGTGGGTTGGCGAGGACGCGTTCTTTGCCGGTGTTGCCGCGTACTTCAAGAAGCACGCGTTTGGAAACACCGAGTTGAAGGACCTGCTCGCTGAACTGGAGATCACCAGCGGGCGCAAGCTCACTGAGTGGTCGAAACTCTGGCTGGAGACCGCGGGCGTGAACACTTTGCGCCCCACCTTCGAGACGGACAATTCGACGGGGCTCAGTGCGAGTTCCAAACCCAACTTCACGAGTTTCGCCGTGCTGCAGAGCGCCGTGGCCGACTACCCGACTATCCGTCCGCACCGCCTCGCGATCGGCCTCTACAACCTTGATGGTGGCAAGCTTGTGCGCACGCACCGCCACGAACTGGATGTCGACGGGGAGCGCACCGAGGTGCCAGAGCTTGTGGGAATGGCCAAGCCCGACCTCGTTCTCCTCAACGATGACGACCTCGCGTACGCGAAGATTCGCCTCGACGACGACTCGCTGGCCGTTGCACTAGAACACTTGAAAGACATCGAGAACCCGCTCGCGCGGGCGCTCGTCTGGGGCGCCGTGTGGGATGCGACGCGGGATGCCGAGACGAAGCCGAGCGACTATGTGACACTCGTGCTGCGCAACATCGCGACGGAGACCGAAAGCACCACCATTCGTACGACATTGACCCAGCTTGCGTTGACTGCCAAACAATATGTGAACCCGTTTGACCGCGCGAAGACACTGGAGAAGGTCGGTTCGGACCTGTGGACTCTCGCCCAGCTCGCCGAGCCAGGGTCTGACGCACAGTTCCAGTTCGTGAAGTTCTTCGCGCACCTCGCGTCGGTCGGGGATCATGTGGCTGCCGTTCGCGGCCTGCTCGACGGCACTGTCGTGCTGAAGGGACTGACCATCGACACGGACCTCGGGTGGGAGCTCCTCGAGGGACTCGTGCTCAACGGCGCGGCAACGCCCGCCGACATCGACGCGATGCTGGCCAAGGACAACACCGCAAACGGAGCTCAGGCTGCTGCCAGGGCGCGGGCGACGTTCCCGACATCCGAGGCGAAGCTTGCAGCGTTCGACTCCCTCGTGGACACTGACGAGTTGCCGAACGCGATCGTTCGCAACACTGCGCTCGGCTACCAGCACGTCAACGACCCTGCCCCGCTTGAGGCCGTCGTTGCCAAGTACTTCGCGGCACTCGACACGCTGTGGGAAAGCCGCAGCTACCACATCGCCGAAACGCTCGTCGTCGGCCTGTACCCAGCACCGCTCGCATCCGAGGCGCTCGTCGATGCCACGAGGGCATGGTTGGCGGCGAACCCGGATGTCCCCGCCCTGCGTCGACTCGTGATCGAAAACCTTGCCGGGGTCGAGCGTGCGCTCTCGGCTCAGGCACGGGACACGCAGTAAAACGTGACGTCACGATAGCGGAGCTGCGATGAACTGGACGAACTTCTGGGCAATGTTGGGCTCTTTTGTGGCCGACTGGCCGGTTCTGGTCCTGATTTTCGCGATCATTGTCGGCGCACTCGTCCTGCGCTGGCTGCTTTTGGTCATCCTTCGTCGGGCGATCGACCGTGTCGTGAGTGGGGTCAAAAAGAATCACAATGTTGAGGAGACGCAAGAGCTGGCATCCGCCCCCCTGTCTGCCGCGCGCATAGTCCAACGCACCCGCACTCTGGGAACGGTGATCAACAGCGTGCTCACTGTCGTGGTGCTCACCGCTGCCTTGATCGCCATACTGCAGGTGATCGGAGTCCCGGTGCTGGGAATTCTGGGCGCCGCTGGTGTGGTCGCGGCCGGCCTCGCGTTTGGGGCGCAAAACCTGGTGAAGGACATTTTGAATGGCATGTTCATCGTGTTTGAGGACCAGCTTGGAATCGGCGACGTCGTCGACCTCGGGATGGCGACCGGCACCGTGGAAAACGTCGGCGTGCGCATCACGAGCATCCGGGACGTGAACGGCACACTGTGGCATGTGCGCAACGGCGAGATTCTGCGGGTCGGCAATAAGACCCAGGGTTGGGCTCGCGTGATTCTGGATATTCCGGTGCCGTACCATTCGGACCTCGACGAGGTGAAGGACGCCGTTCTGGCCACCGCGAAAGAGATGGCGGACGACCCTCAGTGGCGCAGAAAAGTGATCGAGGTGCCGGAGATCTGGGGCATCGAATCGATCACCGCAGAAGCGCTCGTCATGCGGCTGGTGATGAAGACGCGCAGTGCGGACCAGTGGGATATCGCCCGCGAACTGCGCGCCCGGGTGAAACGATCACTGGATGGGCTCGGCGTCAACGTTCCCTCCCTGAACCGGATGATCGTCGACGACCGATCGACGGGTGGCATCACGAGGTCTAATTCGGAGGTTGGGGCTGATGACGCGTCCACGCCATCGGTGGACGAATGAGCGAGCAGGCCGACGCGAAGCCGAAGAGCGAGTTCGTTCCGGAGCGACAACTCGCACCGGTGACGTTGCGCAGTAGCGAGACGGGGCCGGCCGTTCAGGGCGAGCTGTTCGAACAGATCGGTGGTAGCGCAACGTTCGATCTTCTTGTCACACGGTTCTACGACGGGGTTCAATTCGACCCGGTGCTGTGGCCGTTGTATCCGCAACACGACCTGGCCGGCGCTATTCATCGCCTGAGTAGTTTCCTGCAGCAGTACTGGGGCGGGCCGACGACGTACAGTGACGAACGTGGGCATCCGCGGCTAAGGATGCGGCATGTTGCCTTCAAGGTGAACCCGGATGCGCGCGATCGTTGGCTCGGCCACATGCGTGAGGCGCTTGACACCCTTGAGCTGCCGCCACTTCATGATGCCACTCTGTGGGGCTACCTGGACCGGGCCGCCCACTCGCTGGTCAACACTTTCGACGACTGACGCGCCGCGATGCGGCGCTACTCCACCGGCGAAATGCCGAAAATTTCAGGATGCGGTGAGCACCCTGTGAATCTGCGGCACGCCCGGACGGTAAGCGAGGTGCACATAGCTCGGCGCGTCAAGGATGACCGCATCAGCACGTTGACCGACTGCGAGACCGCCGATGTCGGTGCGACGCAAGGCTGCTGCTCCCCCGGCAGTCGCCGCCCACAGCGCTTCGAACGGGCTCAGGTGCATGTCCCGCACGGCAACAGCGATGCAAAATGACATCGACGACGTAAACGACGAGCCAGGGTTGCAGTCGCAGGCGATCGCCACTGTTGCGCCAGCGTCGATCAGCCGTCGGCCGTCCGGGTAGGGCTGGCGGGTCGAAAATTCGACGCCGGGAAGCAGCGTCGCGACCGTGTCGCTGCCGGCCAGCGCATCAACATCGGCGTCGGTCAGGAACGTGCAATGGTCAACACTCGCAGCTCCCACCTCGACAGCAAGCTGCACCGCACCGGACGGCGCGAGTTGTGCACCGTGCATGCGCATCCCAAGCCCACGTGCCTTGCCTGCCGCAAGGATGATCCTGGCCTGATCAACGTTGAATGCGCCGTCGTCGCAGAACACGTCAATCCATTTTGCGTGTGGTGCGCAGGCGTTGAGCATGTCGCCGGTCACGAGGTCGACGTAACCTGCCGGGTTATCCGCGAACTCCGTGGGCACGACGTGCGCCCCGAGGTAGGTGGTCTCGGTGGTGAACTGGCCCGCAATCTTGAGCGCACGAGCCTCGTCGTGCGTGGTGAGCCCATAGCCGCTTTTGATCTCCACGGTTGTCGTGCCCTGCGAACGCATCTCCGCAATCAGGTTTCCCGCGTTCTCCGCCAATTCGGCATCCGAG
>JBDSZO010000096.1:0-6267 GCA_039925105.1 Terrimesophilobacter sp.
GCATACTTCGCTGTGATCTCCGCCCGAGAAGCCATCGACAAACCAATTCCCATACCCAAAGTTTCGCGGGCATTCCTAAGTGAGGCACCGAGACCAGTTCACGGGCACTCTAGATGAGTCTCGTCGCATACTGGCGCAAACTGGGGAAACAGGGAATACTTGGGACCAGTTGGCCCGTGGGGGGTTGGCGACAAAGACGCACGGGGGTGCGCGATGGATCAACAGGAGCGAGCGGCAACTACGGTCTCCGACGAGTCGCTTATCCTGTCAGCGCGCGCCGGCGACCGTTCTGCGTTTGCGGAGCTCTGGAACCGCCACGCGCCTTCTGGTGTAACCGTCGCCCGCCAATTCACCTCCAGCCTCGACGCCGATGATCTGGTCGCGGAGGCGTACACCCGCATCTACCAGCGCATTCTCGACGGCGGCGGTCCGTATGGTGCGTTCCGGCCCTACCTGTACACGACCATCCGCAACCTGGCGAGCCGCTGGGGCGGGGCAAGAAAAGACATCCAAATCGAGGACATTGACGATCTCGAGGACGAAAATCTCGCCGAAGATGCGACGATCGATGCACTCGACAAATCGCTCACTGTGCGCGCATTCCGCAGCCTGCCTGAACGATGGCAATCGGTGTTGTGGTACACGGAAGTTGAAGGGATGGACCCACACGAGGTTGCCCCGATTCTCGGAATCACTGCCAACAGTGTTGCGGCCCTTTCCTACCGTGCACGTGAAGGGCTGCGCAAAGCGTGGTTGCAGGCCCACGTCACGGCGGCAGGGCGCACCGAGGATTGCAAGTGGGCGATCAACCGGCTCGGCGACAACTCGCGCCGCTCGCTGACGGCACGCGAACAAACCAAACTCGATGAGCATCTGGCCGGATGCCTCAGCTGCAGCATCGTTGCGGAAGAGGTTGACGATGTCGGGTCACGCCTGGCACTGGTTGTTTTGCCACTGCTGCTTGGTGGAACCGCTGGCGGAACACTGCTGGCTTCACTGGGTGCGCCCGCGTCCGCGTCTGCCGCGTCAATGCCGCCAGCATTCCAGACGGTATCCCTTTCCACCGGGCATGCGACCGGTGTCGGATTCGGCGCCGCAGCAATGCTCAGTAAACCGATCCTGATTGGGTCGCTGGCGGTGTTTCTCGCTGTCGGTGGCGGAGTTGCTGCAAAATTTCAGCCGCACTCTCCAGCCGAACATTCCCACGCAAACGCGGTATCGGCTGTGGCACCACTGGCCGACCCTGGCGCCGACATCTATCCCAGCGACTCAACGGGTGACGGGTTACGTCCGACGAGCCCGCAGGACACAACGGTTTCGACCACGACCGCTGATCGGGTCTCCGGACCGGTCAACGGCGTGACGGATCCGGTGTCTGGTTTGGTCAGCAGTATTACGGATCCGGTGTCTGGATTGGTCAAGAGTGTGACGGACCCGGTGTCTGGGCTGGTCAGCAGTATTACGGATCCGATCAGCGCAATAGTGCCTTCGTTGCCGATCGGCCCTGTGCTGGACCAAGTCGCTCCCGACGGTGTCGTCGGCGCCGTCGTGAACCTTGACTTGAACGGCAAAGGGATGCCGCGCGCGACAGTCTCCGCGCAGGTCGCAGGGAACGTGTACACGACAGTCGTCGCCAATGACGGCACCTGGGCTTTGCGGTTGAGCGCACTTCCTGAGGGTGTCGGCACGATCACGGTGAAGCAGCGATTGACCGTTCTCGGCATATCGGTTCCCATCACGATTCCGCTCACCCTGCTGTCGGACACGCTGGGATTAACTGTCGAACTATTAAATTGAAAAGTTTTTGCTAAAAGCGCGTCATGATTCGCGCACAACCTGATCTCTTTCAGTAAGAGGGAAACGTGTGCCAAGCACACAGACAATGTATCGGGGGATACACAAAGCCGGCGGCCGAATTCGGGGGCCGCCGGCTCTTCTCGTGTTTATGGTGCCTGCGGACCGGGACGCCAGCGCAGGAAGTTAGGGTTTTCCCCGCATGATCGCCTGCTTGACCTCGGCGATAGCCTGCGTCACCTGGATGCCGCGTGGGCAGGCATCCGTGCAGTTGAAGGTCGTGCGACAGCGCCAGACCCCTTCCTGGTCGTTCAGGATGTCCATTCGAACCTGGGAGCCTTCGTCGCGCGAGTCAAAAATGAACCGGTGCGCATTGACGATGGCGGCGGGGCCAAAGTATTGACCGTCGGTCCAAAACACCGGGCAACTGGAGGTGCAGGCCGCGCAAAGAATGCACTTGGTGGTGTCATCGAAGCGGGCGCGCTGTTCAACGGTCTGCAGCCGTTCCTTGCCATCCTTTGGCTTCGAGGAGGCCATAAAGAATGGCTGAACCTCACGGAAACTGTCGAAGAACGGCTCCATGTCGACAATCAGGTCTTTCTCCAACGGTAAGCCCTTGAGTGCCTCAACATAGATCGGCTGTGTGACGTCGAGATCTTTCAGCAGGGTCTTGCAGGCCAACCGGTTCCGGCCGTTGATGCGCATCGCGTCGGAGCCGCACACACCGTGTGCGCAGGACCGGCGGAACGCCAGGGAGCCGTCGATCTCCCACTTGATCTTGTGCAGCGCGTCGAGCACCCGATCAGTGCCGTGCATTTCAAGGTCATAGTCGACCCAGCGCGGCTCTTCATCCACCTCGGGATCGAACCGTCTCACAATCATCGTGATCGTGAATGTGGGAACGGCGGCATGGGCGATGGGCCCGCCCTTTGCGAGGGTCTCGGATACCATCAGTACTTTCTTTCTGTCGGTGGGTAGTTGGTGACGACGACCGGTTTCCAGTCCAGTTTGATGTGATCGTCCGCTTCCGCGGATTCCGCGTCCCCTGTCAGGTAGGCCATGGTGTGCACCATCAGGTTTTTGTCGTCGCGTTCCGGGTAGTCCTCCCGCATGTGTGCTCCGCGACTTTCCTTACGGTTTCGTGCCGAGTAGACGAGCACCTCGGCAAGGTCGAGCAGGAAGCCCAATTCGACCGCTTCAAGGAGGTCAGTGTTGAATCGCTTGCCCTTGTCCTGCACGGCGATGTTCTTGTAGCGCGCCCGAAGGGTCTTGATCAGGTCTCCGACCTCTCCCAGTGATTCGTCGGTGCGGAAGACTTGGGCGTTGCGGTCCATCGCCTCCTGCAGTTCGCGACGGATAATCGCGATGCGTTCGCTTCCGTCGCCTCCGCGCACGTGATCCAGCAACTTCTGCACTCCAGCGGTCGGGTTATCTGGTAGCGGAACCCAGTCGGCATCCTTCGCATAGGCGACCGCATTGTTTCCTGCGCGCTTACCGAACACGTTGATGTCGAGCAGGGAGTTCGTGCCGAGACGGTTCGATCCGTGCACGCTGACGCACGCGCACTCGCCGGCCGCGAACAGGCCAGGGACGGTCTCGTCATTGTTGCGCAGCACTTCAGCGTTGGTTGTGGTGGGGATGCCACCCATCGCGTAGTGGGCGGTCGGCAGCACCGGGACAGGCTCCGTGTACGGCTCGACGCCGAGGTAGGTGCGCGCAAACTCGGTGATGTCCGGCAGTTTCGCATCGATCACGGCAGGCTCAAGGTGGGTGATGTCGAGGTAGACATAGTCCTTGTAAGGGCCTGCACCGCGACCCTCGCGAATCTCTGTCGCCATGGACCGGGCAACAATGTCGCGTGGTGCGAGGTCCTTGATGGTCGGCGCGTAACGCTCCATGAAGCGTTCGCCGTCGCTGTTACGCAGGATGGCGCCCTCGCCACGGGCCGCCTCAGACAACAGGATGCCGAGGCCAGCAAGGCCGGTCGGGTGGAACTGGAAGAATTCCATGTCCTCCAACGGGAGGCCCTTCCGCCAGATGATCCCAACGCCGTCGCCGGTGAGGGTGTGCGCATTGGAGGTGGTTTTGAAGATTTTGCCGAAACCACCGGTAGCAAAAATGATCGACTTGCCCTGGAACACGTGAAGTTCGCCGGTGGCGAGCTCGTAGGCGACAACTCCGGCTGGCCGTTCGACGCCGTCGACCTCGTTCATGAGCAAATCGAGCACGTAGAACTCGTTGAAGAAGTTGATGCCGCGCTTCACACAGTTCTGGTACAGGGTCTGCAGGATCATGTGGCCGGTGCGGTCGGCTGCGTAACACGCACGCCGCACGGGGGACTTGCCGTGCTCGCGGGTGTGACCACCGAACCGGCGCTGATCGATGCGGCCCTCCGGTGTTCGGTTGAACGGCAGACCCATGTTCTCCAGGTCGATGACCGCCTCGATCGCTTCCTTCGCGAGAATTTCCGCAGCGTCCTGATCGACCAGATAGTCTCCACCTTTTACCGTGTCGTAGGTGTGCCACTCCCAGTTGTCTTCTTCAACGTTGGCGAGCGCTGCCGCCATGCCGCCCTGCGCAGCGCCGGTGTGCGAGCGGGTCGGGTACAGCTTGGAGATGACGGCGGTGCTCACCTGCGGGCCCGCCTCGATGGCCGCGCGCATTCCTGCGCCTCCGGCACCGACGATGACGACATCGTGCTGGTGGTAATGGATGCCGTCGATGACGTTGCCCTGATCTGCGTATGATTTTGGCGACTCAGCCATGACTACCGTCCCGCGCAGAAGTCGGGGAGCAGGTTGGCGGCCGCGTTTGCGGGGCACGGGTCAAAGGTATAGATCACAAGAGTTCCCAGCACGATGAGTATGACGGTGGCTACCAGAATGGCGACCTTGAGGATAACGCCCACGAGCCTGTTGTGCGCGTAGTCGTTGACAATGGTTCGCATTCCGTTCGCACCGTGGATGAGGGCGAGCCAGAGCATCAGCGTGTCCCACACCATCCAGAATGGGTTCGACAGCTTGCCTCCGACGAACGCGAAGTCGAGTGCTTTGACTCCCTGACCGATCATCAGGTTGACAAAGAGGTGGCCAAAGATGAGAACGACGAGCACGACGCCGCTCAGGCGCATGTAAAGCCAACCCCACTTCTCCCAGTTGACACCTCCCCGGCGTACCGTGCGGCGGGAATATTCGCGCGGGGCGCGCGGGGATTCGATGGTTACAGACATGGCCGTTACTCGCTGAACACGTTGATCAGGTGGCGGGGTACGAATCCGACCATGAGGATGATCCAGAGGATCAGCACGATCCACTGGAGAAGTTTTTGGTGTTTGGTGCCCCAGGCCCAGAAGTCGATCAGGATGATCCGCAGCCCATTGAGTGCGTGAAGTCCAATTGCCGCAACCAGGGCGACCTCGCCAAGCCCCATGATCGGGTTTTTGTAGGTGCCGATGACCGCGTTGTATGCCTCAGGGCTCACGCGCACGAGTGAGGTGTCGAGAATGTGCACCAACAGGAAAAAGAAGATCGCGACTCCGGTGATCCGGTGCAACACCCACGACCACATTCCAACGTTGCCGCGATAGAGGGTTCCTCGTGGCGCCTTAGGTTTGGCCAGTTTGGGAAGAGGGTACCTTTCGCGAAGTGTGGCGTTGGCCACGGCCCCCGTCGATTTGTCCGACACGACCAAACCTTCCTGCAGGTTTCCAGCCTACGTTCAGCCCTTTGTCGGGCCTGGAATACCTACTTCACTTACCGTTGACGGTGCCAGTCTATTCCCGTTCGTTCGGTAGTCTGAACGACATGGCGACTTCGACCGGTGAACCCGGCCGCATTTACAGCATCATTCCGGCGGGAGGCATCGGCTCTCGGCTGTGGCCACTCTCGCGGGCGGATGCCCCGAAGTTCCTTCACGATCTGACCGGATCGGGCACCTCTCTGCTGCGGGCCACCTGGGATCGCCTTGTCCCGCTCTCCGGCGAGGACCGCATCATGGTGGTCACCGGACGCGCTCACCGTGCAGCGGTTGAAGCGCAGCTGCCGGAACTCATTGACAGAAACGTTGTGCTGGAGAGTGAACCGAAGGACTCGTCAGCCGCCATCGGTTTGGCCGCGGCGATCCTGCATCACCGTGAACCTGATGTCGTCATCGGCTCCTTTGCCGCCGACCATGTGATCTCTGATGTCCGTGGCTTTCATCGTGCAGTGGGGGAGGCCGTTGTGGCCGCCGAAGCTGGTTACATCGCGACCATTGGGATTACCCCCGACGAACCGGCCATCGGGTTCGGGTACATCCATTGCGACGGCAACCTTGGCATTCCTGGTGCACCGAGCGCTGTGAGCGGTGACCACTTCGTGGAGAAGCCCAGCCTTGCCGTCGCCGAGGGGTACCTTGCTGACGGCAACTATCTGTGGAATGCCGGAATGTTCATCTCCCGTGCCGACACGTTGCTTGACCAGCTTGGCGAGTCCC
>JBDSZO010000097.1:0-3883 GCA_039925105.1 Terrimesophilobacter sp.
CCATTACCCGGGGGTTCGCGCACAGCGCCCGTGTTGTCACGGCCGCGGCACTCATCATGTTCTTCGTGTTCTTCGCGTTCGTGCCGGAGGGGTCCGGCATGATCAAACCGATAGCGCTCGGGCTCGCGACGGGGATCGCCTTTGACGCGTTCCTCGTTCGAATGACGCTCGGCCCGGCGCTCATGGCCTTGATGGGCAAGGCAGCGTGGTGGATGCCGCGTTGGCTCGGCAAACTCCTACCCGACGTTGACATCGAGGGCAAGCATCTGCGTGACCACCTCGCGGAGGTCGCCTGGGCTGCAGAGCAGCACGGCGCTGCACTCAGCGCCCAACAGCTCGTTGCGGGAGCCGACAACGACAGGCTTCAACCGGTGACCTTCGCGGTTCCGGAGGGCGGTGTGCTGCTTATTTCAGGTCGTGCAACCACGCGCCACATCCTGATGGCGACCATCGCCGGTCGTCTCGCCATGGTCGACGGGAAAGCTCAGGTTGTCGGGTATTCGCTGGGCTCTGACGTGAACCGGGTTGCGCGCCGGGTGGCGATGGTCACGCTCGGCGGCACCGAAAGGGCGGCCTCCGAGCCGAGCTTCGGCGGGTTACTGGCGGAACGCCTGAGGGTAACTCTGCCCTGGCATCGGGCCTGGCGGAGCAGGCGTGAGGCTGCGCGCTGGGTGCAGAAAGTGGGCTCCGTTCTGGGTATCGACTTACATCGAGACCAGCATTTTGACGAGTTTTCGCGGGTAGTCCGGGCGGTTGCCCTGGCGAGCATCGCACTCGCCGAGCGTCCCGCAGTGGTCATGATCGACTGCGCCGACGCGCTTCTGGATGTCGCTGATATCGAGATGTTCCTGAATTCCGTGAACGCTCTTGCCCCACAAGCGACAACACTCGTGATCGGCACCGCCGCACAACCGAACGTTTTTTCCGGTTTCTCGCGCGCGATCACCCGACTCGACCTCGCACCGATTTCCAGCTTTGCTGGCGTGCAGGAAGGTACAACTCGATGAATGCCAACAGCGTGAATGCCAACAGCGATGCGCCCCGCACGATTAGGTCGGGAAGTTCTGCGGCGCCCCGCACACCATTTCGCAAACGTACCTGGTTGAGACGCGTCGGCCTCGGTGCGGTCATCCTTGTTCCGCTCGCCTTCGCGGGGCTCTTTGTCGGCGCACTGTCCTCGGCAGACAGTTCGCTGAATCGCATTCCAGCAGCGGTCGTCAACAACGACACGCTCAGCTACACGACCGCGCCAGATGGCAGCACTCAGCCGGTGTTTGCCGGTCGCCAACTGGTAACCGAACTCACCGGAAACACGAAAGAGTTCGACTGGGTAGTCACCAATCAGGCCCACGCGAAGAAGGCTCTCGCGGCGGGCGACGTCTACGCGATTCTGACCATTCCGGACAATTTCTCTCAATCAATCCTTTCCCTGTCGACCTCGAATCCGACCCGTGCGGGATTGGCCATCACCACCGACGATTCGCACAGCTACCTCTCCGGCACCCTGGCGAACTCGGTCGGCGACTCGCTGGCCCACACCTTCGGCAATGCGGTGACCGCCCAGTATCTTTCCGGCATCTACTCCAGTTTTGGCACGCTTGGGACCTCACTCGGCGAGGCCGCATCCGGTGCAGGCTCCCTCGATGACGCCATCACCAGCTACACCGGTGGGGTTGACTCGCTGAGCACGGGCCTTGGCGAGCTCAAATCGGCGGCCGGGGGACTGGACAAAATCACCTCCGGTGTCACCAAGTTCACCGGCTCGATTGGTGCGTTGGCGGGCGCTCTGGCCAACGCCAACGCCGCATTGCAGGCGAACCCGAACGACCCCGTCGCCGTGGCAACAGTCAACAGTCTCAGTGCGCAACTGACTGCCGCAGCAGCGGGCGGGAAGACGCTCGCCTCGCAAACCAGTTCAGGGTTGTCTGAATTCAGCGGCGGAGTCGCCAAGAGCGCTGACGGCGCGAAGCAACTCGCCGCCGGTTCATCGTCGCTGCGCGACGGTGCAGGCTCACTCGCCACAGGACTCAAGTCTGGTGCCGCCCAGGTGCCGACTGGCGAAGGGGCTGGAAATGCTGCGGAAGTTGCCGCGGACCCGATTGCGGTGAGTGTGACCCGGGACAACGAAGTGAGCAGTATCGGAAAGTCCATTTCGACGTTCCTTATCCCGCTCGGACTGTGGGTCGGCGCACTTGCAGTGTTCCTCGTGCTCAGGCCGGTCGGTCGGCGTGAACTCGCGTCAACCGCCAGAAATGGACGACTTGTTCTGCACACCCTGGCCAAGGCGAGTGCCATCACCGCCGCGCAGGCCATCCTGTTGGTCGCACTGTTGCACCTCGTTGTTGGCGTCTCGTGGGCTTCGCTTCCGGCAACGCTCGGGTTTTCTGTGCTCATGGCATTGGCGTTCACCGCATTCCACTACCTTCTGACTATCGGGTTGGGGCGAGGCGGGTTGGTGGTCTCACTCTTTGTCCTCGCCGTTCAGGTGACGGCAACCGGCGGACTGTACCCGATCGAACTGCTCGCTACGCCGTTCCAGTGGGTAAGCCCATTCCTGCCACTGACTTACGGCGTATCAGGCATGCAATCGATCATCGCTTCCGGCGCCGCAAGTCAGGGAGTCGGATCGGCTCTCGTGTTGTTGTTGTTCGGCATCGGCAGCGTGCTGGTCAGTGTGCTTGCCATACGGCGGATCCGCCAGGTTCGAGCGCTGCAAGTCCTTCCGGCAGGCGCCTGAACGACGCAGGCATGCTCGGGAGTGCCCTAGCTCACTGACCCGGACCCGGACGAACGCAGTGCAGCCATCGCGCGATTGGCCAAGCCTCGACCGGAGTGCCAGAAGCCTTTGCGGCTCACACCCAGATGGGTTCTGGCGAAGTTAAGGGTTTGACGAAGCAATTCCAGTCGGTCCGCTTCGGTTTTCGCTTTGCGCGTGTTGACTTCGGCGACAACGTTGCCGTTCCAACCGCGACGCGCCAGGTATTCGAGCACCTCTGCAACCGGTTCGTTGCCGTGACCCGGGAGCAAATGCTCGTCGAAGATTTTGCCGTCATCAATCGATCCTGACCCGTCACACAGGTGCACGTGTCGAAGGTGTTGGCCCATCGCAAGGGCGAACTCGAGCGAGTCCCTGCCGGAAAGTGAAGCGTGGGAGAAGTCGAGGGTCATGGAGTCGCAGTCCATGAGTGTTGGGTCGGAGCCTGGCGCGTACGCTTTCAGGTTCTTGCCGGCGACCTTCCACGGGAACATGTTCTCGACGGCGATCTCCACCCCATACTTCTTTGCGGTGGCGCGCACAATGCGCAGGAAGTCCCGCGAATACTGAGCCTGCCAGCGGAACGGAGGATGCACGACAACCGTTGTCGCACCTACCGAGCGCGCCAACTCTGCTGACCGTTCCAGTTTGACGGCCGGATCCCGTCCCCAGACAAAGTGGGTGAGCAGAAGAACCGGCGCGTGAATGGCGAGGATGGGAAGCCCGTAGCGCTCGGAGATTTCCAGTAGGGCGCGGGCATCCTGAGTGACCTCATCGTTGGTCACCATGACCTCAACGCCATCGAATCCGGCCTCTTTGGCCAGCCGGAACGCATCATCGGGAGGCAGTGGAAAGACCGCGGAGGTGCTCATTCCGATATGGATCATGGGGTTTCAGTGTACGACCCTCCACCGAACGTGCGCACGCCCAGCTTCGGCACGGCGGCGGCTGGTAGCCTCATTATTGGCGAAATGGCGGGGCTCGGCCCGTTTCGAGAACGGATACTGTACCTTTCATGACGGCGTCGCCGGACGCGGCTGACGGACTGTTGGACTTCGTCGTTGTCTCCAATCGGCTCCCCGTTGATCGCGTCGTTCTCGCAAACGGCACCTCGGAGTGGACTCGTTC
>JBDSZO010000098.1:0-2185 GCA_039925105.1 Terrimesophilobacter sp.
GTGCGTACTCGCTGCGCGCGAGTACCGAGCCCAGCAGCGGGAACCCGTTGAAGGCGGTGTTTGCGGCCAGCAGCAGCACCGCGGCGGTGGTCCCCTGAATGACGTAGAACAGGATCTGGTTGTCGCCGCCGAACACCGCCGCGGCGATCTGCGCGATGACGCTCTTTTGTGGTTCCGTCTTGCACCCGGTGAACCCGATCAGGTGGCAGGGGTTCTCCGAGTAGTGCACTTTGGTGATGAGGGCGAGCGCAACGACACCGACGAACAGCGCGATGGCGATCCCTCCCATGAGTACGAGGGTGCGTTGTGCGTTACGGAACTTTGGCGTGCGGAATGCTGGCACACCGTTCGCGATCGCCTCGACACCGGTGAGGGCACTGCATCCGCTGGCGAACGCGCGCAGCAGCAAAAGCACAATCCCGACCTGGGTGAACTGCTCAGCCTGTACAACGTACTGGGCGGAGGAGGCTACCGGTGCGTCGCCCAGGGCGGTGCGCGTCACGCCGACGATGATCATCAGCAGAACGCTGGCGATGAAAAGGTAGGTGGGTATTGCGAACGCTTTGCTGGATTCGCGTACGCCTCGCAGGTTCATCCCGACAAGCACGATAATGAAGCCAACGGCAAGTTCGACCCGCCAGGCGTGCAACCCGGGAAACGCGGAAATGATGTTGTCCACGCCGCTCGCGACTGACACCGCGACGGTGAGGATGTAGTCAACCAGCAGGGCGCTCGCGACAATAAGTCCGGCCTTTTCGCCGAGATTCTTGTGTGCTACTTCGAAGTCGCCGCCGCCGGATGGGTAGGCCTTGATGAGTTGACGGTACGACGCAACAACGGTGACGAGCACGATGACGACTATCGCCGCGACCCATGGCGCAAAGCTGAGGAAGCTCAATCCGCCGAGCATGAGGATGAGCAACAGTTCCTGCGGCGCGTAGGCGACGGAGGAGAGCGCGTCGCTGGCAAAGATGGGCAGCGCGAGATGCTTGGGGAGGAGTTGCCCCTCGAGCTTGTCGGAGGGTAACGGATCGCCGATCAGCCACCGCTTGGGCGACTTGGCTTCGATAGTCACGAGCAGCGACACTACTCCTGTTCTGCCCGTGCGCAAGTCGTGATGCCCGCGCGGTTCACCGAACGTGTCAGTCTGCGCGGAACAGGGTGTTTCGAACGGCGTCCAGTTGCGCCTTGAGCGTTGCGACATTCTCGGCGGAGAGTTCACCCCGAGCCGATCTGCTCCTCAGGTCTGCTCTCAGTTGGTGGCGGAATTCGTTGACCGCAAGTTCGGCGTCCCGAAGGTGTCCGCTTCGTGTTTCGCGCACATCGTTTCGGATTGTGGTGCCAGCGTGACGTGCCTCGGTGCGCGCCTCGCGTGCCGCAGCGGCCAGGTCGGCCCGCAGGCTTTTCATCGCTTCGTTGACGCTCAGGCGCACTTCGTCGGCGAGACGTCGCACCGAATCGGTCAGGTCGTCCTCTATCTCGTCGAGCTCATGTTCTCGGCTGGTCAACTCGACTTTTCCGGCATCCGTTAGCGCATAGACAGTTTTGCGGCCGTCGGTCGACTTGGTGACCAAACCTTCGTCTTCGAGCTTGGCCAACCGTGGATAAATGGTGCCGGCGCTGGGCGTGTAGGTGCCACCCGATCGATCCTCGAGTGCCTGAATGAGTTCGTACCCGTGCATTGGTGACTGATCGAGCAGGCTCAGAAGGTACAGCCTGAGATGGCCGTGCGCGAAAACCGGCGTCATGGGGTGCGCGCCGCATGCATCACTGCAACATCGCCGGAGACGGTTGCACTGGCGAATTCGAGCCAACGCCCGTGCAGATCGCCATACTTGCCGGTGTACTGCCCCCTGATGCCGGTGATCTCCGAGCTGTCCAGTTGAAGTTTGCCCGACATGGTGCTGACAGAATACTGGGCTGGCACGTGCGCTTCGAGTCGCACGGTGACGTCCCCGGATACCGTCTTGACGTTGATCTTGTCTGGCGTGCCGGTCACGTCGAGGAAGACGTTTCCGGAGACCCCGTTCGACGTGAACTTCAGAATTTCACCGCTGGCTGTCACTTCACCGGAAACAGTTTTTGCGGTGATCGCGCCGTAGTGGTTTCTCACAGACACTTCTCCGCTCACCGAGTTCAGTTCCAAATCGCCGTAGATGTTGTCGATGACAATGTCGCCGCTGAC
>JBDSZO010000099.1:0-11963 GCA_039925105.1 Terrimesophilobacter sp.
GTCGGAGCAACTCGGATTCACGTTTCGTCAACCCGTGGGAACGGGAGAAGATGTCCCGGCGTTCCGCTGGCGAACTGGCCTCCATGGTCACCATAATGTCCCGCTGTTCGGCCGGTTCACCACCTGCGAGTCGATCCGCTCGAAGGGTCAACCACGTGCCTCCGCCGAGGTGAACTCGCGCCTGTGCGGGATGAGAATCGACTCCAGCTTCGACTGCGAGAAGTTGGGCCGCGACATTGTAGGCACTTGCCGGTATCGGACTCCGACCACCCTGCGGAGGGACGAGTGCGGTGAACCACTCCTCGGCCTGAGTCGTTTCGACACGGATGTCAAGGGCCGGCGAGAGCACGAGGGCGCCCGGCCCGCGATCAGCGGGATGGCTTTCGGTAGTGCGAAAGCCAGCAGCCTGGGCCCCCCGCAGCAGTGAGGTTACCGTGGCTATCCCGTGGGAAAGTGCGGCCACCTCATCCGCAGTAAAGAAACCGTCGTGTCGCCACAGGTCCAGGAACCCCCACCATCCGAACCGGTCGGTGAAAACTACGGAGGCCACATCGGCGATGCCAAAGCGTGCAAGATAATCGCGCCACTGCTGGCTGCCTTCGGGGTGGCCAGTTGTTGCCTGTGCGAGGGAAGCGGATCCGCTCGAAGGCAGCGCTGTCCACCTGTTCACCGGGGTGAGGTACTTCATGCGAATCAGGCTCGGCAAGCTTGCAAGGTCGGGTACCATGGCCACCGGTGAGCAGCCGACGCTCGTTGCGGGGTCGGTGAGCAGAAACGCGTATGCGTCAAATGGAATGAATGCCTTAACGACCTCAAGTATGCGCGCACGCAGCTCACGATCGTCAACGCCGCCAGCGGCGATATCCTCCACTGCGGCGGCCAGGCGCGCAGCCGGTACTCGACCTGTCACGATGCAAGCGTAGCTCCGTAGAGAAACCCCAGATGTCTGGGATGGTGGCGGGCTCTGATCTAGTCCTATCGTCGAGGGAATCACGCACCGCAACACAACACAACACAACGCAACGCAACGCAACGCAACGGAGGAATCATGACAACACTGCGCATTGAGCATTCCATCAGCGACTTCGACACCTGGTACGGCGCCTTCGGGCGATTCGAATCATATCGAAAGGACGGCGGGGTGCTGAGCGAGCGAATCACGCAACCCGTCGACGATCCGCATTACGTGTTCATCGAACTCGACTTCGCGACGGTTGAGGCCGCGCAGCACTTCCGGCAGTTCCTTGAAACCCAGATTTGGTCTAATCCGGCCAACTCACCCGCGCTCAAAGGCACTCCCCAAACACGCATCGCAAACACGGCGCCGGCCGACGGTGATTGACTGTCGCCGATCTCTTCAGAGATCACAGGGCGACGAGCGTGACTGGGCCCAGAAATTTGGCGGAGACGGAGGGATTTGAACCCTCGGAACCCGTGAGGGTTCTCCACCTTAGCAGGGTGGTGCACTAGGCCGGACTATGCGACGTCTCCAGTTACTCGTCAGCAATCATAGCGCCCAGACGCCCTGCCGCCGATTCGACCGAGCGAGCTACACGTCTACACAACCCGGCCACCCCCGGACTGGGGAGATCGATCGTCTTGTCCCCCTAAATGCGGACAGCTAACCTCGAAGTGACGCTGAAATCCGGTTATCCGAATTCCGGACTGTACCTCAGCGGGACGATTTGCGAGCACACCCGATGCACACACCCGAAACCTTCCCGCTCACCCGCGGGGCGCTAAACCTGGCCATCACCGGTCCGGAAGCGGTCGGTCTCGGCATCATCGCCATCGGGGTCGTGCTTCTAGTAATTGCTCTCGTGCTTCTCGCAATCGTTTACAGCCGGCGGCGCGACCGGATGCGCTGACACCAGCGCGCCAAACACTTTCCGGTGAGGCTCACCAACTAATTGTTCGCCTTCGAACAGGTATGGTCTGCAACACTTTGCCTCTGGATCCCGGGCAGGACTTCGGGGAGCCACGGTGTCGACCGGTGCGGATTTTCTAGCGCGGAGGGCGTGGGATTCGAACCCACGAGACATCTCTGCCCACCAGTTTTCAAGACTGGCTCCATCGGCCGCTCGGACAGCCCTCCTGGCGGGGCGGAAATTGGCCCCGCAAGATTCTAACCGACAAGGCAGCGCAACCACACCAAGCTTCCCGCAAACCTGTCCGGGCACAGCCTCAGTGGGCGAGGATCGCGGGTGACGGAGCGACAGCCCCACGACCACGGTAGTCGGTTTCGTTCACGCAATTGAGGCCACTAATGATGGCCCTCGCCGGCATCCGCTCCCGAGGCAAGCCGCAGATGGCGCTCCACCAGTTGCTTCCCAATTCGATCAGTCAGTTCACTTCAGGAGGCCCTTGAGGAGCGATGCCGTTGCACCACAATGCTCGCCCATCACAGAACGGGCGGTCTCGGCGTCGCCCTCGAGGATTGCCTGGATGATCTGCTTGTGCTGGGCATCCGAATTGACAATGTTCGTGCGCAGGAAAGGAATTTCGGCGAGGTAGTCATGAATCTTGGTCTGTATGGTACTGCTCGCCTTCGCGAGTCGGCGGGAATTGCACACCGACGCGATCGCCAGGTGAAGGCGCGCATCAGCCTGACGGTAGTCTGCAGGGGCGAGAGGCTGGTCGAGGTCGGCCAGACACGTCCGCAGCAGCGCCCGCGCCTCCTCGGACAACACAGTCGAGGCAGCCTGGAAGCAGGCGCCCGGCTCAATGGTCGCGCGGAAGATCAGGATGTCATTGATCTCCTCCTGCCGATCCTTGTTCCGGGTGCGATCGAAGGGGCGGGCATTCTCCAGCGACTCGACCACGGTTCCGCCACCGCGGCCTCGTGTCGTGGTAACGAAGCCAGCCGACCGCAACGCGCTGACCGCCTCTCGAAGCGTTGCGCGAGACACACTGAGCCGCTCGGCAAGGTCGCGCTCACTGGGCAGCTTGCTCCCCTCCCTGAACACCCCAAGTTGAATGGCCGAACCAAGCTGCTCAACACACGATTCGAAAGCCATGTGTCCGCGGACCGGTTGTAACACCACGTCGACGAGTGGAGTATCAGCCATCGGCGCGCACGGACGTCATGTCTCTCACGACCATCACAATGGGGCCACCGAGACTGCGGCACCGGTCAAGGCGAGAAACACTTTCGCTCCCGGCCGCGGGTCGTCTCGCACAGAGTGCTGGACCGCGATGATCGTCTTCTCGTCGGCGAGCAGCACGTTGGTGCGCCGGAGCGACCCGAGAAAACTTGAGGAGATGACGGTGCCGGGCATCCCGGACTCCGCCAACTCCACATCCTCGGGACGGAGAAGCACACGCACCGGTCCGTCTGATGTGTGTGCCAGCAAGAGCGGCAATGTGTGTCCCAACACGGTAACTTCCCCGGCCGTGACGACACCCTCCAAACGATTGCTGAGCCCAATGAATTCGGCAACAAACGGAGTCTGCGGGTGACGGTAGAGATCCTCAGGCGTGCCGATCTGTTCAATGTTGCCTGACTGCATGACCGCGACGCGGTCCGCTACCGCGAGCGCCTCCTCCTGATCGTGTGTCACAAAAAAGGTGGTGATGCCGAGTTTGGTTTGGATTCGACGGATCTCCTCACGCAACTGCACTCGCACTTTCGCATCGAGTGCGGAGAGCGGCTCGTCGAGGAGCAGCACACGCGGTTCGGTCACCAGGGCACGGGCTAGCGCAACCCGCTGCTGTTGACCGCCGCTGAGCTCGTGAGCGTAGCGGTCAAGATAGCCATCGAGGCCAACCATCGAGAGAGCGTCTGCCGCACGCTTTTGCCGCTCCTCCGCACCAACCTTGCGCATCCGTAGCCCGAACTCGACGTTCTTGCCGGCAGTCAAATGAGGAAAGAGGGAGTAGGACTGGAACACCATCCCCATGTCACGTTTGTTGGTCGGCTGATCGGTGACATCCTCACCGTTGATCGAGATGGTTCCGGAGTCGATCGTCTCGAGTCCTGCAATCGAGCGGAGGGCAGTCGTTTTGCCGCAACCGCTCGGACCGAGGAGCGCCACGAACTCGCCCGGCTCTACCGACAGCGTCAACGCGTTCAGCGCAGGTTGACCGCCGTAGGTCTTGGTGATGCTCGATAACTCGACGGCAACGCCCTGTGGTGGACTCACGATTTCACTCCATTCTTTTTCCGTTGCGGTCGGCCAGCCGATCCGACCAATCCGATCACCAGCAGGAGTACGAAGACGAACGCAAGTGCCAGCAACGCGACGATGACGGCAACATAGGGGTCGCTCTGCGACATCAGAAGAATTGCCGTTTGGAGGTTCTGACGGCTCAGCAGAGATGCGATAGTGAACTCACCAAGAACAACCGCAACCGAGATGAACGAAGCGGCCATGATGCCGCGGCGCAGGTTGGGGATGAGTACGCGCCAGAACACCGACATCCATGATGCACCGAGGGACCGTGCCGCCTCACTCAGGGTGTTGACGTCAATGGCGCCAAGGTTTGATTGGATAGTGCGATAGGCGTACGGCAACACCGTAATGCCGTAGGCGAAAGCCAGCGTCCATACCGAACTACCGAAAATCCGTGCGACCACCGAGTAGACGGGCGCCAGACCGACCACCAACACGATCGCGGGAACGGTGATGGGGATGATGCAGATGAACTCGAGGGTGCGCCTCAGCGCGGGGAACTTCAGCTGCACAAGCACCATGGTGGGAAGAAGAACAACCAGCACAATCGCCACAGTGACCACCGCCAGCACGAGCGAGTTCGCCATGCCCGTGTAGACGACGTCGTACCGCGAAGCGTTCGCCGGGTCGAAAAGCCCCGTCCAGTGCGCGAGCGTGTATCCACCCGCAAGTCCTTTGCGAAGGGTGAACTCGATCATGGCCAGAATCGGGATCGCGAACAGGAATCCGACGATCCCAAGAATCAGCCGTCGCACCAACTTGCTTGGGGCGATGTTTGCGCGCGATACCGTGGCCGTCATCGCTGCCACAAGGTCGTGCGTCGTTGAAGGAATGAGTATGCCGTCATCACCACGATCATGACCACGATCATGCCGAGAGCGAGCGCACCGGCCATGTTTGACCGGCCGAGGATCGTCTCACTGACCAGTGCCGCCCTGATCTGAAGCGGGACAATTTGAGAGCCCTGGCTGATCAAGGCTGCAGCTGTCGCATACGCAGAGAATGCGTTCGCAAACAGCAGAAGCAGGCTCCCGAAGAAGGCTGGCGCGAGCACCGGAGCCGCAATCCTCACCCAGTACGTGAACCGCCCACCGCCAAGAGTTGCGCTCGCCTCGGCCCACTGTGGCTTCAGCCCCTCCAGTGCCGGAAGAAAGGTGATGACCATGAGCGGAACCTGAAAATAGATGTACGGAAGAATTAACCCGGGCACGGTGTAAAGCCAGACACCGTTGGCATAAATGTTGAAGTGGAACAGCGTTTGCAACCACACGGTGACCAGGCCCTGCACTCCAACGGTCGCGATGAAAGCGAAGGCAAGCATGACGCCACCGAACTGCGCCAGGACGCTCGAGGCAGACTCGATCATTCTTCGAAGCGGGCCATCCGGCCGCGTCCCGAGGAGGGCGTAACAGACGAGTGCCCCGACAATCGCGCCGATCACCGCAGTGAGCGCAGAGACCCAGAACGATGCGAAGAACGTTTGAAGGATGACCGGGTCGAAGATCGCGGCAATATTGCCGAAAGTGAGAGTCCCTGCGTTGTCGAAAAACCCGGTAACCAGCGCAAGAACCGTTGGCAGGGCGAGGAAGAGCAGCACGTAGAACGCGAACGGGGTCAACCCCAGGTAGGCCAGGCCCCGTTGCTGCCGACGGATGATGGCGGCTCCGGTGTGCGGGTGACGCCGGGGCTCAGCCCCGGCGTCACCACTGGCATCGGATCGATCAGACGCCATAGTCACCGTCACACTCTACTGGCCAATGGCCGCTGCCCAACTCTTCGAGAGCAGCGCATTCGCCGCATCCGTCTGCGCGGTGGTCGGGGTGACCCGCTCCGATGGAAGGTCACCGACCGTGTCCAGTGCCGTCTTATCGACGGTGCCCGCCTTAGTCATCGCATCAATGGTGACCGGGTATGCGCCGCTGGCGAGGAATAGGTTCTGCACCTCAGGGCTGTACACGAATTCCTGCCACAGGCGAGCCGCCGCAGGATGTGGGGCGTCCTTGTTGATGGCCTGGTTGTAGTAGCTGATGTAGGCGGTCCCTGGAAGGGTGGTTACCTTCCACCCGGGAACGGTGGCAGCAGCCGCAAGGTTGTTGTAGCTCCAGTCGAAGACCACGCCGGTCTCACCGGAGGCAATCGTCGCCGGGGTGGGGTCAACGGTGAGGAAGTTCCCCGACTTGTTGAGTTGCCCAAAGTAGTCGATGCCCGGCTGGAAGTTGTCCAGTGTGCCACCACTCTGCACCGTCGCCAGACCGACCGCGGCGAATGCAGCACCCGCCTGGGTGGGGTCACCATTAATAGCAACAGCACCCTTGTACTCCGACTTCAGCAGGTCGTTCAGGCTTGTTGGCTTTGGGTACTTTGCTGAGTTATATCCGATCGACATGCTGCCGGTGTAATCATTCACCCACAGTCCGGTCGATTCCTTGTTCCCGTCCGGAATCTCGTCCCAATTCGCCACCTTGTATGGCGCAAACTTCGCGGTGTTGGCGAGCGCAACGGCCGCTCCAAGGTCGAACACATCCGGAGCCGTGTCTTGCCCCTTGTTGTCGTCCGCAGCCTTGATCTCGTCGGCACTCGACCCGTTCGGGTTCGCAGAGTTGACCGTAAGGCCGTACTTCGCCTTGAACGCGGCAATGATTTTGCCATAGTTCGCCCAGTCATCTGGGAGTGCGATGACGTTGAGTGTGCCTTCCTTCTTGGCGGCCGCTACGAGGTCATCCATGGTGCCAAAAGCGGATGCACTGGTAGCAGTTCTCGCATCGACCCCGTTGGGGGATTTGCCGGTTCCCCCGTTGTCCGCGGCACATCCGCTGAGCGCGAGGGCGGCAACGGCGGCGACCGCCACAATGCCGTTGAGCGTACGAGGTTTGAACATTTTTACTCCGATGGTTGTGGCCGACTATTCAAAACCACGCTGCAAGACGAGACACGGATGCCTCTGACCGGCGGGTGGTGGCGCGAACACACCGCGGCCGTAGCCAGTGCGACGCAGAATGTGAGCAAGTCAGCGACTTCACGTGAACCGGGGCCCGAGTCTCGTGTTGCGCCGAGCCGGCTAGGCAACACGCCTGCTTGGTCGAATCTTCACGCATAGAAATTCGCTGTCTTCTCCACTGAAGGTCACTCAGGTGACTGTGCCTTCGATTGTGCGCGCCATTCCACCACCTTGTCAATGGCCTGATGTTAGACATTTGATTGCGGCAGCGCTCGCGGCTCGCAACACAGTCGCACCGAGTCATTCCTCGCGCTACTCGTTCTCCTCCTTGGTGACCTGCACCGAGATAACACCCTTGATCTCCGAAAGTCCCTCAACAAGGTCTTCGAGCGGTCCTCTACCGTGGCGGAACCTCATGTCGGCTTCGACCCGCGGAACCTTACCCATCGACTCGATCTTGCGGGTTTCAGTGAGAGATGCTTCATAGCCGAGACGTGTCGAAACCCTGAGGACCTCACGGAGAATGCCGCGATTCTCCTTGTACGAGACCACGAAGATCTGGTCTCGATCGATTTTGGGAATGAATTTCCCCAGAAGCGGCAGGAAGATGACTGCGGTGAGGTAGAAAGCCGTCGCGATCACAGCGATCAGTGCCATTCCGGCACCGCAGGCCATGCCAACCGCCGCCGTCATCCAGATACTTGCCGCCGTCGTGAGCCCGCTGACGACGTTCTGGCGAACAAAAATGACTCCAGCGCCGAGGAATCCGATACCGGAAACGATTTGCGCCGCAATTCTTGACGGATCAAGCACCACCTCCGGGCCCACGACGTTCGCGAATCCGTAGGCGGAGACAAGCGTGAACACTGCAGCACCCAACCCGACCAGGGTGTGCGTTCGAAGGCCTGCACTCTTGAGTTTGCGCTGGCGCTCGCCACCGATGAGGGCGCTCAGCACGAACGCCAAAGCCAGGAGGACGATTTCGGTCAGCGTCGTATCGTTGACGAGGTCAATGTGAAGCATGAGTTCCCTTGCCTATCACGCGTGCCGAGGCGCCGAAGTGCCAGAGTGCAGAAATGCACGCGCAAATATCTATCTCCGCAGAATCTAGCACCAGGCAGGTTTGACCGACGAGGACTCAACGTTGCACGCAACGCCAGGTGTCAGGCAGCGAGCGCATCCAACGGGTTCACGAGACCGTCAGCAACGACATCGGCGGTCACCTCAGTTGCAGCAGCCTTCACCTCATCCGGCGCCTGCCCCATCGCGACTGCCCGACCAAACTCACCAGCCCACTCAAACATTTCGATATCGTTCCTGCCATCGCCGGCCACAAAAACCCGTTCGCGAGGGATGCCAAGGAGGTCACGTACGCGCTCAAGGGCGGTGCCCTTATTCACGCCATCCGGTGCAATATCCAGCCACGCCGTCCACCCGATCGCGTAGCTGACCTGGTGCAGACCAAGAGAGTCGATCAACTTGAGGAACGCTTCCGGCTCATGGTTCGGCGAGACCACCACCACGCGGGTCGCCGGCGTCTTCGCAAGTTCCTCGAAGGGAACAAGCTTTGCGTTATCCATGTTCCAATCCTGCATACCCTGCGTGTACAAGCGATAACCGGTCGCATCCTCCACCATGAATCGTCCTTCTGGAAGCCCGGTACGGATGCTGTCGAGCACCGGCCCGGGATCGAAAGTCTCCACCAACTCGCGGCGGTAGCCATCCTCAGCACCGCTTTCACGTTTCATGGTGATTGCGCCGTTTGCGCACACGACGTACTCCGGCTCCAGGTCAAGCGCACGGAGGATCGGCAAAGTCGACTCCCAGGAGCGGCCGGTCGCCAGCGTCACGAAGTGGCCAGCATCGCGTGCACGTCCCACCGCAGCGACAACATGGTCGGACATGGTTTCGTCCTCGTGGATGACGGTGCCGTCGATGTCGAGAGCGACGAGCCACTGGGCAGCACTCGTCGACGTGTTCTCCTCACCCATTCAGTCGACCCGTTCCATCAGCTCAAGCCCACCAAGGTATTTGCGCAGCGCTTCTGGTACTCGCACCGAGCCGTCCGCGAGTTGATGGGTTTCCAGGATCGCGACAATCCAGCGGGTGGTCGCCAGAGTGCCGTTAAGTGTTGCGACCGGCGCCGTCTTTCCGGTTTCTGTGCGGTAGCGGATGTCCAGTCTGCGTGCTTGGTAGGTGGTGCAGTTGCTGGTGCTCGTGAGTTCCCGATAGGAATCCTGGGTCGGAACCCACGCCTCAATGTCGAACTTGCGTGCGGCACTGGATCCGAGGTCGCCCGCAGCAACATCGATCACCCGGTAGCTGAGCTCGCAGGCCTGAAGCATCCGCTCCTGCAGTGCGACCAGGCGATCGTGCTCGGCCTCCGCATCGTCCGGGAGTACATAACTGAACATCTCCAGCTTGTTGAACTGGTGCACCCGCAGGATGCCCCTGTTGTCTTTGCCGGCCGAGCCTGCCTCTCGGCGATAACAGGTTGACCATCCGGCGTAGCGTTTTGGGCCCGAACTCAGGTCCAGGATCTCGTCGGCGTGGAACCCGGCGAGCGCCACCTCACTCGTGCCGGTGAGGTAGAGGTCGTCCGCCGGAAGGTAGTACACCTCGTCGGCGTGCTCGCCGAGAAATCCGGTTCCCTTCATGATCTCCGGACGTACGAGCGTTGGGGTGATGAGTGGCGTGAAACCTTCCGCGAGCGCGGTGTCGAACGCCATGTTCATCAGTGCCAACTCGAGGCGAGCCCCAATGCCGCTCAGAAAGTAGAAGCGGCTGCCGGACACTTTGGCCCCGCGAGCTATGTCGATGGCTCCGAGCAGTTCGCCGATCTCAACGTGATCCCGCGGCTTGAAGTCAAACTGTGCCTTCTCGCCAACGTGGCGAAGAGTTTCGAAATTTTCCTCGCCGCCGGCCGGCACACCGTCGATGATCGGGTTTGCTATTGCGCCGGCAACGGAATTGAACCGGTCGCCCGCATCGCTCGCCAGCTGGTTGGAGGCCTTGACTCTCGCGGCGAGCTCCTGAGCCTGTGCGACGAGTGCTGGCTTGTCCGCCTTTGCGGCAGTGGCAACCGTCTTACCGAACGCGTTCTGTTCCGCGCGCAATGACTCGAAACTGTTGATTGCCTCGCGCCGAGCCGAATCGGCTTCGAGCGCCTCATCGACGAGCGCCACGGAGTCTCCCCTGGCTGCCTGGGACTTTCTCACGGCATCCGGGTCGTCGCGCAGCAGCAGGGGATCAATCACCGTTCCAGTCTATTCAGCGCCAAACTATCTCGGTGCCAGTCCATTCGCTTGCCAGCCAAATGGGTCGGCGTAATGACGTAGCGTTGGTCTCGTGAGGGCACGATCAGCGCGAGGCTTCGGCAACACGGGTTCGGACACCCGCCATGCCGCGATCGTCTACAACCCGATCAAGGTTGACTTGCGCAAGCTTCGGCGGGTTGTTGCCGACGCGGAAGCGGATGCGGGCTGGGCACGAACCAGTTGGCACGAAACCACTCCGGACGATGCTGGTCAAGGTGCGACCCGCAACGCGCTGGGTGATGGGGCGACGGTGGTGATTGCCGCGGGAGGCGATGGCACGGTGCGCGCTGTCGCGCAAGCACTGCGTGGCAGTTCCGTTCCGATGTCGCTCCTGCCGATGGGCACCGGAAACCTGCTGGCCCGAAATCTGGGCCTCACTCTCACCAACATCGAAACGTCCATCAGAACGGCATTTACCGGTATTGATCACAAGCTCGACCTGGGCATCGCCGACATCTCTCGTGCCAACGGCGAAACGGAGACCCATGCCTTTCTCGTCATGGCGGGTCTCGGCCTTGACGCAAAAATGATTGCCAAAACCAGCCCGAAATTGAAGAAAGCGGTCGGTTGGCTCGCCTACCTCGACGGCGGTGCGCGTGCCCTGCCAGAACTTGAACCGGTGAGATTGCGCTATGCGCTCGATGGTCATCCTCAGAAACAACTCGTTGCGCACACCCTCATTATCGGAAACTGCGGGGAGCTCCCCGGTGGCATCCTGCTCATTCCAGACGCGAAACCGGACGACGGCATCCTCGACATCGTTGCGCTGAAACCACGGGGAAGGTTCGGCTGGGCGCGGGTTTGGCGAAAAATCACCTGGGAGAACGGCGTGCTCAGAAAGAGCGCCGTCGGTCGAAAAATCATCGACCTAACGCGCGACGTGAAAGACGTCGCATATTTTCGCGGTGGACGTCTGGCCATTGAGGTCGATGTGCCACAAGAGTTTCAACTGGACGGCGACGAATTCGGTCAGGTGGTCACCGTGGAGTGCTGGCCGGATCCTGGTGCGTTGACCATCAAACTGCCGCGCTGACACAGTTACGGTACAGGCGCGGAATGGCGTCTCAACCCCTCCTTCACCGCTTACTATCTAGAACATAGTCACCGGACTCGGATTCACACTCGCATCGTTCCTGTACCGCGGCGATCAGTCCTGAGGTGCCCGGGGTTCTCCCGCGATCAGACCGCGCAGCCAGTCACGCGCCTCTACGAACACGTCGTTGCCGTAGCGCTGGGTGACCTCGGTGCGTACCCTGTCGGCGCGCGGATACGACCCGAGAAAGATCACTTTCGGGCTGAAGCGCTTCAGGCCGAGCAGTGCATCGGCGACGCGCTCGTCGTGCACGTGACCGTCGAGGTCGAGCACGAAACGGTAGCGGCCAAGGGTGTCGCCGATCGGGCGCGACTGAATGAGGCTGAGGTTGACACCGCGGGTGGCGAACTGTTCGAGCATCTCCAGCAGTGCGCCGGGCTGATCCGAAGGCAGTTCGGCGATGATGCTGGTCTTGTCGGCGCCAGTGGGGGCGGGAATCGTAT
>JBDSZO010000100.1:0-2474 GCA_039925105.1 Terrimesophilobacter sp.
GCACGCTGCAACTACAAAGACGACACCGCTGGTGACCACGGCGCTGCGGATGGGATTGTGGCGGCGAGATCGAGCCGGCCATGCAGTGGGCGAGGGACTCGTGCATCACTCGGATGCGGGCAGTCAGGGCGGATTCAACCGATCGTCGCAACACCCTGATATCGGAGGTGTTCAACGAAGCCAACCGAGACGACTCACCCTTCGGCAGTGGCCCGTTGCGCGGAATCGAACACGTCGAGTGGGTCAGTCTCGCCTGGGTTGATTGGTATAACCAGCGCAGGCTGCACTCCACGATCGGAGGCATCCCGCCCGAAGAGTTTGAGGCCCGCTACTACGCTGGCCTCAACACGCCATTCCAACTGGAAATGGCACCCGCATAGGAGAGGCACAGAACCGGGGACCGTTCAAAGTGGCTATCGCGCGAAGTTCCGGCCATCCTCTCCTCATCCGCGTTCATCGGCTGCCGATCACTTCTTGTGGTCACTTTCGACGAGGTCGACAGCACAAACAACACCGTTCCGCTGATCTTCGCCGGGTCGGCAGCGAAACACGGCTGTCAATCGGCACGCCGATTCACGCATTACTCGCTCTTGCAAACCATCGAAAACCAGTGGGACCTTACTCCGTTGACTCCCAACGACGCAGGCGCCGCCCTCATGGCAGACCTGCTGCGATGAGGGCACCTGGCGCCTGGCGCCGTCGGGGATGCCGCCCGCCAGGAGGCGGTGCGTTACTGTTTGATTCCGTCGAGCACCGAGGCGACCTTGTCGCTGAGGTTGCTTGAGAGCGGAGCGGAGCCAGCTGCGTCGGCGGCCACCTTCTGGCCGTCGATCCCCGTGATGTACTTCAGGTATGCCTTGACGATCGGGGCGACCTTGGCATCCTTGAACTCGTTGCAGGTGATGATGTAGCTCACCAGAACTAGGGGATAGTGTGTCGAATCGGTGGTCTTGCGATCAATGTTGATGGAGAGGTCCGTGGGCCCGGCGGTGATGCCCGCGGGTGACCCTGCGACGACCGCCGCAGCAGCTTCGGGCGAATACGGGACGAACTTGTCCCCGACCTTCAGAGCGGCACTGCCGAGCGACCCGGCCCTGGAAGCATCCGCGTAGCCGATCGTGTTCGAGCCGTTCGTGACCGCGTTGACGACACCGGAGGTGCCCTGCGCGGCTTCACCGGACTGGTAAGGGAAGGTATCCGAGGGCTTCTGGTCCCACACGTTGGGTGAGTTTTGGTGCAGGTAGTCCGTGAAGTTCTTCGTGGTGCCCGAGTCGTCCGACCGGTGCACCGCGGTGATCGCGGAGGACGGGAATGTCATTCCCGGGTTGAGCGCCGCGATCGCCGGGTCATCCCAGCTCGAGATGGCTCCCTTGAAGATACCGGCGAGCGTCGGTGCGTCGATGTTTAGTTTGTCGATCCCCTCCACGTTGAAGATCACGGCGATCGGAGAAATGTATGCGGGCACCTCGATGTAGCCGGAGTCGTCGGTGCACGACTGGAAACCGGCCGCGATCTCGTCTGCGTTAAGCGAGGAATCGCTTCCCGCGAAACTCGACCCGCCCGCTGCGAACGTCCCACGCCCCGCTCCCGATCCCGTCGGGTCATAATTGATCGTGACACCGCGGTTCGCGGTCTGGAAAGCAGCGATCCACGCGTCTTGCGCAGAACCCTGCGATGAAGCGCCCGCACCCGAGATCGTGCCGGACAGTGACGGGCTAGGGTTCGAGTTGCTGGCAGTCGTGGGTTCATTCCCGGCGCACGATGTCAGGAGCATTATTGACGCGAGTGCAGCGGCGCCGAGTGCAACGACACGCTTGTGACGGAGGAGAACAGTATTCACAGTGTGGTCCCTTTCAGAAGTTCACGTTCAGTGCAGGATGCGGGCCGGTGCGACCCACAACAGCAACTTAGACAGCGGGGTTGAACACATTCACTCGCCCGGGTGAATGACGGGTGAACGATGCGCGAAACCTGGTCTTGTAGCGCGCGTCCGGGCGTAGTGAGTCGGACGACCCGGTAACAGCGTCTGCGTCACACCCGTGAGTGGGTCTTCACCCCGAGGATCACCGGCGCGGTGTGACCGCGAGCGAAATACAGGATCGCGACATTGCCCGTCTCGAGAACCGACGCAGTGCGCGGACGTCACCCATGCCGCGGTCGGTGTGGCCAGCGAAGCGCGGGATGAGTTCGAAGATTACTGGCTCGCGACTCCACAATTCGACAGGTTCCCAGTTTTTCAGCCTGTGCGAGACGATACTCGAATAGTTGTTGGGCCAATCGTGGCCGGTTGCGGGAAAGCGCGCGAAGAGAAGTTCGTCACCGAATTCGGCAAGACAAGATTTATTGTCTAAATGCCGATCGGGGGGCTAGCACGCAAACACGGTGTTCCCGACCCGGGCAGACTGCATGCGGTTTGCGCCGCAGTGCGCAGGGTGGCCATGGACGGCAACCTGACGAAGTTTGTCGGGCCAGCT
>JBDSZO010000101.1:0-3785 GCA_039925105.1 Terrimesophilobacter sp.
AGCACACCGTTTCGCGTCTGTTCGGTGCCCCTCCCGGGTTCGTTGGATTCGAGGAGGGCGGCCAGCTCACCGAGAAGGTGCGCCGCAAGCCGTTCAGCGTCGTGCTGTTCGACGAGATCGAGAAGGCGCACCCGGACATCTTCAACTCGCTCCTCCAGATTTTGGAAGAGGGCCGGTTGACGGATGGCCAGGGCCGCGTCGTCGACTTCAAGAACACCGTGATCATCATGACCACCAACCTCGGCACCAAGGACATCACCGGTGGCCCGGTCGGTTTCCAGGTTGAGGGCGACACCGCAACCAGCTACGACCGCATGCGCGGCAAGGTGGTCGAGGAGTTGAAGAAGCACTTCAAGCCCGAGTTCCTGAACCGCGTCGACGAGACGATCGTGTTCCCGCAGTTGAGCAAGCCTGAGTTGCTACAGATCGTGGACCTGTTCACGAACCGGCTCGCCGAGCGGATGCTGGACCGCGACCTGACCGTCGACCTGACCGTTGCCGCCAAGGAGCGCCTCATCGATGTCGGGTTTGATCCGTCGCTGGGTGCACGGCCGTTGCGCCGTGCCATGCAGCGTGAGGTTGAGGACCGGCTGAGTGAGCGCATCCTGCAGGGTGAACTGACTGCCGGCGATCACGTGCACATTGACTTCGTCGACTCTGAGTTCGTGTTCACCACGAGCCGTCAGCTTGGTCGCGAGAAGATCGACGAGCTTGAGGCGGCGGAGGTCGGTCCGGTTTCGGCTTGACCCTTGCGTCATCTCTGATTGAGCGACGCCCTTCTTTCCGATTGAGCCACCCTGTTCCGATTGAGCTTGTCGAAATCGGGGTCTCGACAGGCTCGACCGGAGAAGTGTGGATTGAGCGACCTCCTTCGGATTGAGCTTGTCGAAATCGGGGGCTCGACCGGAAAAGCATGTGCTGTCGAAAAGCTAAACTCGTTACATGACTTTCACGGTGCGTCCGGCGCGCACAAGCGATGTGGCGTTCATCCGTGAGTTGGTTGAACCGCTCGTTCAGGGCCGCATCCTTCTCGGCAAAGATACGGTCGTGTTTTTCGAGGCCATCCAGGAGTTCCGGATAGCGGAGGACGCCGACGGCACCCTGCTCGGCTGCGGCGCGCTGCACGTGATGTGGGAGGATCTCGCTGAGGTGCGCACCCTTGCGGTGTCGAAAGCATGGCTAAACCGCGGGGTCGGTGCGGCACTAATCGCCCGCCTCGAAACGGATGCTCTCGCCCTTGGTCTCAGCCGCCTGTTCTGTCTCACTTTCGAGGTCGACTTTTTCACCAGGCACGGTTTTGAGCCGATGGGTGAGGAAACGGTCGCCCCTGACGTGTATGCCGAGCTCGTGCGATCACCGGATGAGGGTGTTGCGGAGTTCCTTGACCTTGCCAGGGTGAAGCCGAACACGCTGGGTAACACCCGAATGATTAAGCGCCTGCGTTAGCTGGCTGGTCCGCAGTTGCCCTGAGGCTCTGGTCGCACTGAGTCTCTGGTGCCCTGAGTCTCTGGCGGCACGCCGTTGCAGGCACGGCCATCTGGGCTCTGTCCGCTTACCCTTGTGGCATGTCGACGTTCCGCAATCCGGTCGGCCCCCAGTCGAACAAAGTGTACTGGCGCCGTCGCCTCGTGGTGGGGCTTGCAGCGCCTGCGGTCATTATCATCATCCTGCTGTTGTTGTTCCAGCCGAGGGGTGGCGGTGCGAAGACTCCGGCTCCTGGTGCGTCGCCATCGTCATCGGTGTCAACCCCGCCAGCGGATCCCAGAGCGGCGTGCGCTCCCGGCACTGTAACTCTCACCGCCATAGCGGACAAGACGACGTATGCGGCCGGCGAGAATCCGCAGCTCAGTCTCAGCGTCACAAACAACGGCGTGTCGGCCTGCACGATTAACGCGGGCTCGACCCAACAGGAGTTCCGCGTCACCAGCGGTAGTGAGCTGTACTGGAATTCGAAGGACTGCCAATCGGCTGCCGTGGATGCGCCGGTCGTCCTCGAACCGAACGTCGCACAGAAAACTACCCCGATCAGCTGGGATCGAACCCGGTCGTCGACGACAACCTGTACGGGCGACCGGCCGAAGGTGCCTGGCGGTTGCGCGAGCTACCACCTGAACATCACGCTGGGTGACCTGAAGTCGAACGACCTGCAGTTCATTCTGGACTAGTTCGCGCGCTGGAGCTGAGAGCGACGGCCATTCCTGGCCGTCGTTGCGACGCCAGCGCCGGCGCCCGTCTCGGGTGCCGGTTCTCGGGGCGCACCGCTAGAACTCCGGCACTCCCGTAGGCTGGCCCGCCCCGGCAAAGATCCGGTCGACAGCATCCTGCACCTGCCCGGAGCTTGAGTCGAGCACCGTCGTGAACCCGAGCCGTTTCGCTTCTGCGATCCGCTGTTTGGCGTTCGATACGGGCCGGATCTCGCCGGACAGACTGATTTCGCCCACTGCAGCAAGCGTTGTGGGCAGGGCGATCTCCTTGATGGCGCTTGCGAGCGCCAGTGCAATTGCGAAGTCAGCACCGGGCTCGGTGACCCGGATGCCGCCGACCGTCGATACGTAAACCTCGCAGGCGCTGAACGCGAGTTCGGCGCGGCGTTCCAGCACCGCCAAAAGCATGGCGACTCTCGATGAGTCGACCCCGTTCACGACCCGGCGTGGTTGTGGCGAGTTGGTGGGAACGATGAGCGCTTGCACTTCGACCGGTAGCGACCGTCGGCCTTCGACGGCGACGGTGACGCAGGTGCCGCTGACTGGCTGCCGGGTGCGACTGAGGAACAGTCCGCTGGGGTCGGCGACTTCGGCGATCCCGTCTCCGGTCATCTCGAAGCAACCGACCTCATCGGTTGGCCCGAACCGGTTCTTTTGGGCTCGGATGAAGCGAAGGCTGGTTTGCCGGTCGCCTTCGAAATGGCAGACCACATCCACGAGGTGTTCGAGTAGTCGTGGTCCGGCGATGGAGCCGTCCTTGGTGACGTGGCCGACAAGCAGTACCGGCAGGTTGCGGTCTTTTGAGACGCGGATGAGTGTTGCTGCAACTTCACGCACCTGTGATGGGCCGCCGGCGATCCCTTCGCTGAGCGAACTGGAGACGGTCTGCACCGAGTCGACAATCAGCAGTTGTGGTTTCACTTCATCGATCTGGCCGAGTACCGTGGCGAGGTCCGTTTCGGCCGCGAGATAGAGGTTCTCTTGCAGCGCGCCGGTGCGTTGCGCGCGCAGGCGCACCTGGCTGGCCGACTCCTCCGCGGTGATGTAGAGCACGCGCTGGCCGGTTTGCGCGGCACGGCTCGCGACCTCGAGCAGAAGAGTGGATTTGCCGACACCGGGTTCTCCGCTGAGCAGGATCGTGGCACCGGGCACGACGCCTCCACCCAGCACGCGGTCGAATTCGCCGATCCCGCTTGGCCAGTGTGCGACATCCGCCGCACCGATCTCCGTGATGGGCCGGGCGGCGCGCTCGTTGGTGACGCGCACCGGTTTCATCGTGCGCAGCGATCCCGTCGATTCGGATGCGTCGATGACGGTTCCCCAGGCTTGGCATTCGCCGCAGCGTCCCACCCATCTGATCGACGTCCAACCGCATTCGGTGCAGCGGAAGTCGGTGGTGGGGCGGGCCATGGTCAAAGCCTAGGCGAGGCGACCGTCATGGGCCGGCGGCTGTTCACAGTGTTGGCGTGTACTAAACTCGTCCCCGGTACCGTGTCCGAGCGGCCGAAGGTGCAACTCTCGAAAAGTTGTGTGGGTGAGAGCCCACCGTGGGTTCAAATCCCACCGGTACCGCCAATTGGG
>JBDSZO010000102.1:0-6526 GCA_039925105.1 Terrimesophilobacter sp.
TCGCCGAAACTCACGTCATGGAACACGGACTCTACGTTCTGCAGGGCAAAGGCGTCTACCGGCTCAATCAGGACTGGGTGGAAGTGCAGGAAGGCGACTACATGTCGCTGCGGGCGTTCTGCCCGCAAGCCTGTTACGCCGGCGGCCCAGGGGTGTTTCGCTACCTGCTGTACAAGGATGTCAACCGGCAGATCAAGCTGACCTAAGCATCCTGACCTGACCACACTGACTTAAAAACGCTGCCATGCACATCGTGATTGCCCCCGACAAATTCAAGGGCTCGCTGTCGGCGCCCGAGGTTGCCGAAATTCTCGAGCGCGGTTTGCTGAAGGTGGACCCGACCTTGACCGTTGTGCGCATCCCGGTCGCGGATGGTGGTGAAGGCACACTCGACGCCGCGATTGGTTCGGGTTACGAAGCGCGAATCGCGCGCGTCTCCGGCCCGACGGGTGAGCCAGTGGATGCTGCCTACGCAGTGCGCGGTTCGAGCGCGGTGGTCGAGTTGGCGACCGCATCCGGCCTCGCGGTATTGCCTGGCGGCACGCTCGCGCCCTTGCTGGCCAGCAGCCGTGGAACCGGAGAGCTCATCGCTGCCGCACTGGATGCTGGCTGCGACAGCATTGTGCTTGGCGTAGGCGGGAGTGCCTGCACGGATGGTGGCGCCGGAATGCTTGCTGGGCTCGGTGCTCGCCTGCTTGACGAGCACGGCGAGGGTCTTCCTGATGGCGGTGGGAGTCTTTCCAGTTTGGTTATGGTCGACCTTTCCGGCCTTGACGAGCGACTGCGCTCGGTAGCCATCGTGCTGGCGAGCGACGTCGACAATCCCCTGCTGGGTACAGAAGGTGCCGCTGCGATCTTCGGTCCGCAAAAGGGTGCGACTCCGCAGGATGTGAGCGACCTGGAGGATGGTCTGTCGAACCTCGCCCGCATCCTTCAGGACGCCGCGACCCTGTCTTCGGCCGAGCGCGAGCGCGTATCCGCCGCCTCGATCACTTCCGGGGCTGGCGCAGCCGGTGGGGTCGGATTCGCAGCCATGGCCGTGCTCGGTGCCGTGCGCCGTCCCGGAATCGACGTCGTTCTCGAGTTCACCGGCCTGCCAGAGCGGATCGCCGGTGCCGACCTGGTGATTACGGGCGAGGGTAGTCTCGACGGGCAAAGCCTCGGCGGCAAAACCCCGGTAGGTGTGGCGCAGGCCGCCGCCAGGGCCGGCGTGCCAACGGTTGCAGTGTGCGGACGAACCACCCTCAGCAAGGAACAGGTGGCAGCCGCCGGCTTTGTGCGCAGCTACGCACTGACCGAACTTGAGCCGGATGTCGACAAGTGCATTCGCGATGCCGCAGTGCTGCTGGAGCGGTTGGGGGAGCGCATCGGGAATGATCTTCGCCAGCTCGTCGAGCCGAGCAGAACAGAGAAAGAAGAACATGATGGCTGAGCAGAACGCTCCCACCGGCGAGGCGGTGACCGAGTTTGATCTGGTCATCCGTGGTGCAAAAATCATGACCACTGCCGGCGTGCAGGCACGGGAGGTTGGTGTTCGCGACGGTGTCATCGTCGCACTGGAGCCGCTCGGAAACGGTCTTTCGGGTCGAACCGTCATCGAGCTTGCAGATGATGAGACCCTGTTGCCAGGCCTTGTCGACACGCATGTGCATGTCAACGAACCCGGCAGAACCGACTGGGAGGGTTTCGCCTCCGCCACGCGTGCCGCCGCCGCTGGCGGAGTCACCACCATCATCGATATGCCGCTCAACAGCATCCCGCCCACCGTGTCCGTCGACGCGCTGGAGTTGAAGCGTTCGGTGGCCGAAGACCAGGCCTTCGTCGACGTCGGATTCTGGGGTGGTGCGATTCCCGGAAACACGAGTGACCTGCGCCCGCTTCACGATGCTGGCGTTTTCGGGTTCAAATGCTTTCTGTTGCACTCGGGGGTCGACGAGTTTCCACCGCTCGATCCTGATGAGATGGAAACGGATATGGTCGAACTGGCCACCTTCGACTCGCTCATGCTCGTGCACGCCGAAGACTCGCGGGCGATCAGCCGGGCGCCGAGCGCCAACGGGAAACACTATGACCGGTTTCTTGCATCACGTCCGCGGGGTGCCGAGAACATTGCCGTCGCCGAGGTGATTGAACGGGCACGGTGGACCGGCGCTCGCGCCCACATCCTGCACCTGTCGTCGTCCGATGCCCTGCCGATGATTGCCACTGCCAAGCGTGACGGTGTCTCCATCACAGCAGAAACCTGCCCGCACTACCTCACGCTCACCGCGGAGGAGATTCCGGATGGTGCGACCGCGTTCAAGTGCTGCCCACCGATTCGGGAGGCGGGCAACCGCGAAAAGCTCTGGCAGGGCCTCGCCGATGGCGTGATCGACATGATCGTCTCGGACCATTCGCCCAGCACGCTCGACCTGAAGGACCTGGAGAATGGCGACTTCGGCGTGGCCTGGGGCGGTGTGTCCTCCCTGCAACTCGGGCTCTCGCTGATCTGGACGGAAGCCCGTCAGCGGGGAATCGATCTTGAGCAGGTTGTCGAGTGGATGGCCGCGCGCCCGGCACGCCTGGCTGGACTGACCCGCAAAGGCCAGCTCGCGCTCGGCTTCGACGCCGACTTCGCCGTGTTCGCTCCGGACGATGCGTTCGTCGTGGATGTGAAGAAGCTGCTCCACAAGAACCCGATCACTCCCTATGCCGGCCGACCGCTTTCTGGCGTTGTGCGCAGCACATACTTGCGGGGCACGCTGGTCGATGGGAGCGCGCCGCACGGCAACCTGCTGCGTCGCGGAGCCGCCTGACCGCCGCGAGGATCAGGCTGACGCGGGGACTCGCGTGCTGCTGCGCATGGTGAGCGTCACCGGAATGGGATTGTGACCGCCGGCAGTGTGCGTGGCTGGCTGGGCCAGTTGGCTGAGCGCCATGGTTGCGGCGGTGGCGCCTTGAAGGGCCGGATCCTGACGAAGGGTCGTAAGGCCAAATGTGGCTGACAGGCTGTGACCGTCGATGCCAATGACCGAAAGCTCGGCAGGCACCTGGATTCCCAGTTGGCGTGCTGCGACGATGACGCCAATTGCGATCTCATCGCAACCGGCAAAGATGGCGGTTGGTCGCACCCGTGGGTCTGCCAACACCTCCATTGCGGCCGCATAACCGCCCGGGATGCTGAACTCGACGGCGCGAAAGTCGTGGCTTGCGGCAATCCCTGCACCCTCGAGTGCCTGACGGAATCCTGAAAGTCGTTTTGCGTGCACGCGAAAGTCCATCTGCACTTCCTGGTCCCCGCCCAGGTGCATGATGCGGCGGTGACCGAGGCTGACCAGGTGCGAGGTTGCCAGGCGTGCCGCCGCCACATCGTCGATTCCAATAGTCGGGATGCCCTCGATCGGGCCGCCGAGGCCAACGATTGGTTTTCCCAATGAGCGAAGATGTTGGATCTCTTCGCCGGTCAACTCAATTCCAACGGCGATGACGGCATCCACTCTCTTGCGCACCAAAAAATATTCGAATACACGTTGGCGTTGCTCGGCTTCCGGGCTGAGCCGGTAGAGCGTCAGGTCGTAGCCTGCCTTGATCAGTGTTGATTCGATGCCGTCGAGAACTTCGCCGAAGAACCAGCGGTTCACATACGGGATGACAACACCAACGTTTTTGGTCCTGCCGGTGACGAGGCTTGCCGCGTTTGATGACGCCACGTATCCAATGTCTCGTGCCGCGTCCTCGACGCGTTTACGGGTTGCTTCTGACACATAGCCGTTGCCGCTGAGAGCCCGGCTGGCCGTCGACTTCGAGACGCCAGCGAGCCGAGCAACATCGCCGATTGCGCTCATTGTCGCCTCCAACCGGCCGCGGAGTTTCCAGCATACCGAGGATGCGCACGATGTGGAACCGGTTCCAGAAGGACGCCTGTCTACTCCCGCACGCGTTGGGCGAGCAAAATTCACGGCCGATCGCTCTCGTGACCCAAACGTTAGCTGTAGTAGCACACCAAGCGCTTGCAGTCTTCACGTCAGAACCGGTACCGTTCAAACTGGAACCGGTTCCGGATATGCGCAGTGTGAACCCCCATGCGAGATCAGTTCCGAGCAAAACCCAGAAACCAGCGGGCTTTTCGGCTTGTACTGGAAGACCTCAGTGAGGAGCAGAATATGAATTCCACCTTGCACCGAAGATTTACTATCCCCCTATCAATTCTTGCCGTTTCGAGCCTCGCGCTCGTCGGTTGCTCCGGCGGCACCGGCGGCGGCGGCGGTAGTACCGGCCCTGGCGATGCTGGAAAAGCGGATGGCGTCGTCACCATTTACGGCGGGATCTCCGACACCGAGGCAACACTTCTCGAGAAGTCCTGGGCGGACTGGGAGAAGGCCAACAACATTACGATCAAGTACGAGGCGAGCAAAGAGTTTGAGACGCAAATCAGCATTCGGGCCCAGGGTGGAAACGCACCGGACCTTGCCATCTTCCCGCAGCCTGGGCTGCTGAACGATCTTGCCTCGCGCGACTTCATTCAGCCTGCCCCGGCCGAGGTGAAGGCCAACGTCGAAAAGTACTGGTCAAAGGACTGGGCGAACTACGCGACGACGGATGGGGTGCTGTACGGTGCCCCGCTCATGGCGAGCGTTAAGGGTTTTGTCTGGTACTCGCCGAAGCAGTTCGCCGACAACGGCTGGACCGTTCCGACCACCTGGCAGGGTCTTCTCGACCTGACAAAGGAAATGCAGGCGAAGCTGGGCAAGGCACCGTGGTGTGCCGGATTCGGTTCCGGCGATGCATCCGGCTGGCCGGGAACGGACTGGGTCGAAGACCTCGTGCTTCGCCAGGCCGGACCGAAGGTCTACGACGACTGGGTGAGCCACAAGGTCAAGTTCTCAGACCCGGCAATCAAGGCCGCGTTCGATTCAGTGGGCAAAATCCTGCTGAACCCGGACTACGTCAATGCCGGATTCGGTGACGTCAAGTCGATCAACGCCACGGCGTTCGGCGACGTGGCCCGCGCCCTGGGTAACGGCACATGCTCCCTTACGCACCAGGCGTCATTCTTCGACGGGTTCATCGCAGACCCGAAGAACGGCAACGCCAGTGTTGGACCTGATGCAGACATCTGGGCGTTCATGACTCCGTCCGTTGAGGCCGGTGGCAACGCGGTAACCGGTGGCGGTGAGATCGTCGCGGCGTTCTCCAACGATGCTGACACCATCAAGGTGCAGCAGTACCTGTCGAGCCCCGAGTGGGCGAACAGCCGGGTGAAGCTTGGTGGCGTGATCAGCGCGAACAACGGTCTTGACCCGGCCAACGCGTCGAGCCCGATCCTGTCGGAGGCAATCAAGATCCTTCAGGACCCGAAGACGACGTTCCGCTTTGACGCCTCCGACCTCATGCCTGGGGTTGTCGGCTCTGGTTCGTTCTGGACCGGAATGGTTGACTGGATCAACGGAAAATCAGTGGATACGGTTCTGACCACCATCGATGGCTCATGGCCGTCGAGCTAGGTGAGCCGGTAATCAAATAGTGCTCGGTGGGGGTCGGCGACGGCCCCCACCGTGACCGGTGCCGCTACTATCACAACACCACCATTGAGTCCGATGACGTACTCGAAAGGTCGCCATGTCACAGTTTTTGGGTTGGATTGCAACGCTGCCTGCCTATCTGCAGATCATCCTGGTCATTCTCGCGTTCCTCGTGGTGATCGCACTGCTGCTCTTCTTCATCGAGATAGCACCACGGTCAGGCAGCCGTTACACGGCCATCCGCCTGGCGGTCTGCGTGTTCGTACCACTTGTCGCAATGCTCCTGCTCGGCTCTGTGTTCTGGGCGGCTTTGATCGCGGCAGTGCTTGGCGGACTCTTCTTCCTGTTGGATTACCGTTCGAAACAGGGTGCTGGCTACCTGTTCCAACTGGTTGGCTTTCTCGCCCCGGCAGTGATCCTGCTCGGTATCGGACTCGTCTACCCGACGATCGGCACGACAATCCAGGCTTTCCAGGACAACCGGAGCCGAAACTTCGTCGGATTCGACAACTTTGTCTGGATCTTCACCCAGCCGTATGGCATCCGTGTTGTGGTGAATACGATCGTGTGGGTGCTCATCGTGCCGACACTCTCCACCATCTTCGGACTCGCCTACGCGGCGTTCATTGACAAGTCGCGCGGGGAGAAGATTTTTAAAGCCCTCGTCTTCATGCCGATGGCGATCTCCTTCGTCGGTGCAAGCATCATCTGGAAGTTCGTGTATGACGCGAAGCCGGCCGACCAGGACCAGATCGGACTCCTCAACCAGATCGTGGTGTGGTTCGGTGGGCAACCGGTCTACTGGCTTCAGGATTCGCCATGGAACACGTTCTTTCTCATCATCGTGCTCATCTGGATCCAGACCGGATTTGCCATGGTCATCCTCTCCGCTGCGATCAAAGGCGTGCCGATGGAGCAACTTGAGGCCGCGGAACTCGACGGTACGAACGCCTGGCAGCGCTTCATCAACGTGACGATTCCCGGAATCAAGAGCTCGCTCATTGTGGTTCTGACCACGATTTCAA
>JBDSZO010000103.1:0-11501 GCA_039925105.1 Terrimesophilobacter sp.
GGTTTTTGTGCAATCCCTCTCATAAAGTCGGGGCGTAGCGCAATAGGCTAAACAGTTATGCCCCGTATTTCCAAAGTTCTCATCGCCAACCGTGGAGAGATCGCCGTACGCGTGATCCGGGCAGCGAAGGACAGCGGGATCGGCACGGTCGCCGTCTACGCAGATCAGGACCGCGACGCCCGCCACGTGAAGCTGGCGGACGAGGCGTACGCGCTTGACGGGACCACCAGCGCGGAGACCTATCTGGTGATCGATAAGATTCTTTCGATCGCCAGGCGTGCGGGTGCGGATGCGGTCCACCCCGGCTACGGATTCCTCGCCGAGAACGCCGAATTTGCGCAGGCAGTGATCGATGCCGGATTGATCTGGATCGGACCGCCGCCATCCGCCATCGAGCAGCTCGGCGACAAAGTCAGCGCACGGCACATTGCCGGAAAAGTTGGCGCGCCGCTAGCCCCAGGAACGCTTGACCCGGTGGACTCCGCCGACGAGGTGCTCGCATTCGTCGACGAGTACGGCCTACCGGTGGCGATCAAGGCAGCATTTGGTGGCGGCGGCCGCGGCCTCAAGGTGGCGCGCACGCGCGAAGAAATTCCCGAAATGTTCGAATCGGCCACCCGTGAAGCAATTGCCGCGTTTGGGCGGGGCGAATGCTTCGTCGAAAAGTACCTCGACAAACCGCGGCACGTCGAAACCCAGTGCCTCGCGGATGCCCACGGCAACGTTGTGGTGATTTCCACCCGTGACTGCTCGCTGCAACGTCGACACCAGAAGCTGGTCGAAGAAGCGCCCGCGCCGTTCCTGACCGACGCGCAGATTGAACTGCTGTACAGCTCGTCAAAGGCGATCCTCAAAGAGGTCGGCTACATCGGGGCCGGCACCTGCGAGTTCCTGGTCGCACTGGACGGCACCATCTCATTCCTCGAGGTCAACACGCGCCTTCAGGTGGAACATCCGGTCTCCGAAGAGGTCACCGGCATTGACCTGGTGCGCGAACAATTCCGGCTTGCTGAAGGCGAAACCCTCGACTACGACGACCCGGCACCGCAAGGTCACTCGTTCGAGTTTCGGATCAACGGCGAAGATCCAGGACTGAACTTCATGCCAACGCCCGGCCCGGTCAACGTGCTGCGCTTCCCCGGCGGCCCCGGCGTGCGCGTCGATAGCGGGGTGACCACCGGTGACGTCATCGGCGGGTCGTTCGACTCGCTGCTGGCCAAACTGATTGTGACCGGGTCGAGCAGGACGGATGCACTCGAGCGTTCACGCAGGGCCCTTGACGAGTTTGAGGTTGCCGGACTTCCGACAGTGCTGCCGTTCCACCGGAAAATTGTGCGCGACCCGGCATTCACCGACGAGCCGTTCACGATTTACACCCGGTGGATCGAAACCGACTTCGTGAACGACATTGAACCGTGGAGTGGTTCACTGCCGGCGGCATCGGAATCCGCTCCGCGCCAAAATGTGGTGGTTGAGGTTGGTGGTAAACGCATCGAGGTTTCGCTGCCGAGAATGTTCAGCTCCACCCAGGTCAGCATGCCGCCGCGCCGCAGTGCCGGATCCGCTGTCGCGACCGCTACCGGTGACTCGATTAAGGCGCCCATGCAGTCGACGATCGTGAAACTCGCCGTCGCAGAAGGTGACCACGTGGTCAAGGGTGACCTGGTGCTGGTGCTGGAGGCGATGAAGATGGAGCAGCCGCTCACCGCCCACAAGGACGGAACGATCGCTGACCTTAACGCTGCGGTAGGTACGACGGTCTCGTCCGGCCACGTCCTCCTCAACATCCGCGACTGATCGCATTCGCCATTCAAAGATTGATGTGAAGGAGTGGATGTCCGGGCAATTCCCGGGCACACCAGCCCCATACCCTCCTGAATGATGAAAGCGATCAGCGAACTATGTGCATCGCCCGGGCAGCATCGGTGATGCTGCCGGAGAGCGACGGGTACACGCTGAATGCCTCCGCAAGCTGGTCGACGGTGAGACGGTGCTCAATCGCTATCGCAATCGGCAGGATCAGTTCGGATGCTTTTGGCGACACCACAACCCCACCGATGACAGTGCCGGTGCTCAGACTCGCGAACAGTTTCACAAAACCGTCGCGGATGCCGAGCATCTTCGCGCGCGGATTCTGCGAGAGCGGCAGTTTGTAGACCCGCCCCGTAATCACGCCATCCTCGATCTGCTTCTGCGACCAACCGACCGTCGCAATCTCCGGCTGCGTGAAAATGTTCGAGGTGACGTTGCGCAACTCCACCGGGTTCACCGCATCCCCCATTGCATGGAATACGGCAGTGCGCCCCTGCATTGACGCGACGGAGGCGAGCGGCAAAAAGTCGGAACAGTCGCCGGCAGCGTAAATCGAGGGCATTGAGGTGCGAGCGACCCGGTTCACGCGGATGTGGCCAGACTCGGTGAGCTGCACACCGGCATCCTCGAGCCCGATCCCCACCGTGTTTGGCACAGAACCGACGGCCATAAGACAGTGGCTACCCTCAACGGTGCGGCCGTCGGTGAGTGTGGCGACAACGCCATCAGCTGTTCGCTCGATCGTGTCGGCACGCGACTTCGACAGGACAGTCATCCCGTTGCGTTTGAACACGGTTTCGATGACCTGGGCGGCGTCCACGTCCTCACCCGGAAGCACGGTGTCGCGGCTCGAGATGAGCGTGACTTTCGCGCCGAGCGCGTTGTACGCGGACGCGAACTCCGCGCCGGTGACACCCGAACCGACCACGATGAGGTGCTCGGGAACGCTGTCGAGCGTGTAGAGCTGGGTCCAGGTGAGGATGCGTTCGCCATCCGGTTTCGCCGCCGGCAGGATGCGCGGGCTCGCCCCAACGGAGACGACGATCGTGTCTGCATCGATGGACTCGAAGTCGGTGCGCTTCTTGCCCGTGCCGGTCGACACCACCACCCGCTGCGGGCCGTCGAGGCGGCCGTCGCCGCTCAGAATGGTGACGCCGGCCTTCGCGAGAGCCGCTTTCATGTCCTCCGACTGGTCGCGGGCGAGCCCCAGAAGGCGCTTGTTGACCGCGCCGAGGTTGACGGCGACTTCTGGCTTTGTTGGTCGGCCGTCGCCGCGTGCGAAGAACTGCACGCCGAGATCGGCGGCATCCACAATCGCGTTTGCTGCCTCAGCGGTGGCGATCAGAGTCTTGGAGGGGACGACATCCGTGAGCACTGCCGACCCGCCTACCCCGGTGCGCTCGACGAGCGTCACGTCCGCACCGAGCTGGGCACCGGTGAGCGCGGCCTCGTAGCCGCCAGGGCCGCCGCCGACGATTGCGATGCGCTGTTTCCGTTCGAACTTGTACGCCATCCGCCCATTCTCCCCTAGCTCACGCATCCCACTCGCGTCCACGGCCGAACGAATTTGAAGGAGAACACCGCGGAAAGTGCCGTTTGCAGCACGAATACGGACGATTCGAGGCGGCTCTCCTTCAAATTCGTTCACGCACAGGGAGCGACGGGAGCAAATTAGAGTGGAGGGCATGACGAACCACGCCAACCCGCTGGATGACCCGGCCGCCGACCCGTTCGCGATCGCACAGGCGGCTGCCACCGAAATCGCCGAAAAGACCGGTGTCGATTCGCACGACATTGCGCTCACTCTGGGGAGCGGCTGGGCCAAAGCGGCAGATCTCATTGGCGAGACCACCGCAACCATCCCGGCGACCGAGATCACCGGCTTCAGCAAGCCAGCACTGGAGGGGCACGTCGGCTCCTTGCGCTCCGTGCTGCTGCCCAGCGGCAAACGTGCCCTGGTGATCGGCGCGCGCACCCACTATTACGAAGGGCACGGCGCTCGCCGCGTCGTACACAGCGTTCGCACGGCGGCCGCGGCGGGGGCCAAGGTGATGATTCTCACCAACGGCGCCGGCAGCATCAAGGAGACCTGGACGCCGGGCACTCCGGTGCTCATCAGTGACCACATCAACCTCACCGCAACCTCACCGCTCGAGGGTGCAACGTTCGTCGACCTCACTGACCTGTATTCGCGTCGCATCCGCGACCTGGCGCGCACGATCGATGCGGGCCTGGATGAGGGCGTCTACTGCCAGTTCCGTGGCCCAAACTATGAGACTCCCGCCGAAGTGCAGATGGCGAAGGCTATCGGCGGAGACATCGTCGGGATGTCGACGGCGCTCGAGGCGATCGCGGCGCGCCAGTGCGGTATGGAGGTGTTCGGGATGTCGCTCATCACGAATCTGGCCGCCGGCATTCAGAAGACACCACTCAGCCACGCCGAAGTGCTCGACGCCGGTAAGGCGGCCGAGTCAGTCATCAGTGCGCTGCTGGCGAAGATCGTGGCAGCACTGTGAGCGGCGGCACCGTGAGCAACGACGTCATTGCCGAGGCATGCGCGTGGCGCGATCAGGATCCGGATGCCGAGACCCGTGCCGAACTGGACGCGCTGATCACGGATGCCGACGCCGACGACACGAACGCCATCGCCGAGCTGCATTCCCGTTTCGACACCCGCCTTGAGTTCGGTACTGCCGGACTTCGCGGTGAACTTGCGGCGGGAACGAACCGAATGAACCGCGTGCTGGTCGCTCAGGCCGCCTCGGGTCTCGCCGCGTTCCTGTTGAGCCGCGAGCGGCATCCGAGTGTGGTCATCGGCTACGACGGCCGCAAGAATTCCCACATTTTCGCCACCGACACGGCAGAACTCATGGCTGGAGCTGGCGTGCGCGCGATCCTTCTTCCCCGCCTTCTGCCCACCCCGGTTCTCGCCTTCGCGGTGCGGCACCTCGGCGTGAGTGCTGGCGTCATGGTGACGGCGAGCCACAATCCGCCGAACGACAACGGTTACAAGGTTTACCTTGGCGGGTCGGATGATGGCTCCCAGATTGTCCCGCCGGCCGATGCCGAGATCGAGGCGCAGATCAAACTGGTTGCCTCCACCAAACAGGTTCCGGAGCTTGCCCGGTCGAGAGACTACGAGACGGCCGGCGAGGTGGTGCTCGATGAGTACATCCGCCGCACAGTCGCCCTCGTTCAGCGCCCGGATGCCGTGCCCAGTTTCGTTTACACGGCCATGCACGGGGTCGGTTGGGAGACCGCGCGCCGCGTTTTCGCAGACGCTGGTTTTGGCGAACCGACAGTTGTGGCGGAGCAGATTGAGCCGGACCCACTCTTCCCGACCGTCGCCTTCCCGAACCCGGAGGAGCCCGGCGCCCTCGACCTTTCCTACGCGACGGCAGCCAAGGCCAATGCGGAACTGATCATCGCAAACGACCCCGACGCGGACCGCCTCGCGGTTGCCATTCCGGACGGCTCAGGCGGATGGCATCGCCTGAGCGGCAACGACGTCGGTTCGCTTTTGGGCTGGCGCGCGGCCGAACGCCTGCGCGCCCAGTGCGATGCTGTCGCGGCGGTCGGCGGAGATGTGGCGAGCAGCACCCGCGGTGTGCTCGCGGCATCAATCGTCAGTTCGCCTGCGCTTGCGGAGGTGGCGCGGCAGTATCACTTCGACTATGTCGACACCCTCACCGGTTTCAAGTGGGTGTCGCGCGTTCCTGACCTCTTGTTCGGCTATGAGGAGGCGCTCGGATACCTGGTGGACCCGAACAAGGTGCGCGATAAGGACGGCATCTCCGCGGCTCTCGAGTTTCTTGCGATGGTTGCGGAGCTGAAGGCGGACGGGCTGACCGTTGCAGACCACCAGCTTGCGTTCGCCGACCGTTTCGGCGCGTTCGCCTCAGGGCAGGTGTCAGTGCGGGTCACCGAGCTTGCGGACATCCCGCGCATGATGTCCAGTCTGCGTGACAACCCACCACGCCATCTTGGCGAGGTCGCGGTTGACCACATCGATGACTTCATTGACGGTTTCGGTGAGTTTCCGCCCGGCGACATCCTGCGGTTCTGGCTTGAGGATGGTTCCCGCGTTGTCGTTCGCCCGAGCGGTACTGAGTCAAAGGTGAAGGTGTATCTCGATGCGTCCAGCAGCGTCGGGTCCGCAGCCGAGCGCATCCGTTCTGCCCAGGCCGCCGTCGATGCGCTTGACGCAGCCGTGAGGACGCTGCTGGTCGCATGACTCTTCCCACCAGCGACACCGTAGTCACTTATCCGGCCGGTGCGACTTCCGGAACCGCCACCGTGCAGCACGTCGAGCGGGCCGCAGAACGTTTCGCGGTACTGCTCGACACCACCCCCTGCCATCCGGTCGACGCGGGCTGGCCGGACCAACCGGCTGACCGCGGAACGCTGACCTGGAATGGCGGCTCGGGCCAGATTGTCGACTGTATTGTTGCAGCCACTGACGGCGCCGACCTGTTCCTGGGACCCGATATCCCGGTGCGCAAAGGCACTGACGGGTGGTGCTTCGTTGTCGCGCACCTTCTCGACACTGCACCGCCGGTCGGGATTGTCGTGACCGTCGAGGTGGATTCCGACTACCGTAAGGCCATTTCGCTTGGCCACACCGGATGCCACTTGGCGTCGCTCGCACTCAGCCGGGCGCTCGCCGATCGGTGGCGCAAAGATGTCGAACTCGACACACTCGGTTCGCCAAACTTCGACGCGGCCGCAAACCAGTCGTCGCGCATCCTGGAGCGCGGCTCCCACGACACCTATCGCCTGGGAAAGTCGCTGCGCAAGCGTGGCTTCACAACGGAGGACCTCGCGACGGACCTCACCGACATTGAAGCATCCCTGAATGACACGCTTGCCGCATGGATCGCCACCAATGGCCTCGTACGAATTGACCGGGACGGGGACGCGCTGACCGACCGGCGGTTTTGGGTGTGCGAGCTTCCGGATGCCGAGGCACGCATCGCCTGCGGCGGAACGCACTCGAGCAAGCTGGGTGAGCTTGGCTCCCTGAGAGCAACGCTGTCACTGGTTGACGACGCTGGCACGCAGGTTCTTGTCATGGATACGGCGGTCAGTTGATTTCCAGATCGTCGACAGCATCATCGTTGGGGTCGCTGCTATCGCGGAAACTGTATATGAGGATCGCCACGAGCACTCCGAGTGCGACCAACACCCCAACTTCAACCACTACCCAAACCCAGACTGGCGGCCCGAGGGGAGCATTGCTGGTGACCGCATGAACGTCTTCGCCCTCCGCGCTGCCAGTCGTCCACACGGCTCGGGTCAGCTCGTGGTCAGGTGTGCGTGTGCTCATCGGATGCGACAGCAGGGACGCACTGACTGACGAGTCGTTCAGCATGCCCCGAGATGACGGCGTGACGTCGGCCGGAAACCGGACGCAGCCGCTGAGCAGAATGATAACTGCGCCAGCAAGTGCGATGAGGGCAACTCGAGTTCCGGTCTTCACGCCCCAAGCATCCCAGAACCTGCGCCTGTTTCGGCGCATTCTGCCCCCGGTCTGGGGACGGGAGTCGCGGATGTGCGGGAGAATGTCTGCAGTGCGGACCAAATCCGGGCCATGCGCACACCACCATCCGCAACCATCCGGGAGAGCGACGATGACCGACCCGCTCCCCACCGACCCGATCGCGGAGGCCCATCGCCAGTGGGTTGCCCACGGCTGGGAGGATGCGGCAGACGGCATGGCCCTCGTGACGGCGATCATGCGAACCCAGCAGGTGCTGTTGAACCGCATCGAGAAGGTGCTTAGCCCATTCGGTCTCACCTTCGCTCGTTACGAACTGTTGACCCTGTTGAGCTTTACCCGGCACGGCGCGCTGCCCATGGCGAAGGCGAGTGCCCGGCTTCAGGTGCATCCGACGAGCGTCACGAACGCGGTGGATCGCCTCGAACAGGCCGGGCTGGTCGCCCGCACATCGCATCCGACCGACGGCCGGATGACGCTCGTGGAGATCACACGGGATGGCCGTGCTCTCGCGAAGGAGGCAACGCACGAGTTGAACACGGAGGTGTTCGCGGACCCTGGTTTCGGTAACGCGGAGATTGGCGAACTCAATAGGATGCTGGAGAACTTCCGTCGCTCGGCAGGCGACTTCGGCACCTAAGCCGTTACCGGTTGGTGAATTTTGCGTCCCGTTTGGCCAGGAACGCGCTCATCCCTTCCTTCTGGTCATCCGTTGCGAAGGCCGCGTGGAAGATCCGCCGTTCGAATCGGATGCCCTCCTCAAGTCCGGTCTCGAACGCTGCATTCACCGCCTCCTTTGCCATCATGGCGATGGGCAGCGACAGGGAGGCGATGGTCGCCGCGGTCGCCATCGCGTCCTCCAGCAGGTCGGCTGCTGGCACGACGCGGGCGACAAGTCCGGAGCGTTCCGCTTCTGCCGCATCCATCGTGCGGCCGGTCAGGATCATTTCCATCGCCTTCGCCTTGCCGATAGCGCGGGTGAGTCGCTGCGATCCGCCCATGCCGGGAATCACGCCAAGCTTGATCTCGGGCTGGCCGAACTTGGCGGTGTCGGCGGCGATGATGAAGTCGCACATCATGGCAACCTCGCATCCGCCGCCGAGCGCGTACCCGGAAACAGCTGCAATGAGGGGGGTTCGCACCGAGGTCAGCCCGGCCCAACCCGAAAACCAGTCGGTGCGGTACATCTCCTGGTAGTCCTTGGTGGCCATCTCGCTGATGTCGGCACCGGCTGCGAAAGCACGCTCTGAGCCGGTGATGACAATCGCGCCGATGCCCGCGTCAGCATCCAGTTCGCGTGCGGCGCCGACCACCTCGTTCAAGGTTGCCAGGTTCAACGCGTTCAGAACTTCCGGCCGGGTGAGCGTGATCAGGCCAACCCGCCCGCGCCGCTCGAGAGTGATAGTGGTGAAATCGCTCATGCTGTCGCCCCCGAATTGTCGCGAGCCGAATTGTCGCGGATGGTGTTGATGATGGCTGAGAAGTCCTGTCCGGCGCCACCCTCGTCGGCGAATCGGCGGTACAGCGTTGCCGCGAGCGTTCCCAACTGTGCGTCGGTGCCGGTTGAGGCGAGGGCATCGAGCGCGAGGCCGAGGTCCTTGGCCATGAGCGCCCCGGCGAATCCGGGCTGGTAGTCGCGGTTTGCCGGGCTTGTCGGCACGGGGCCAGGTACCGGGCAGTTGGTGGTCAGCGCCCAGCACTGGCCGGATGCCGCAGATGACACGTCGAACAACGCCTGGTTGCTGAGGCCCAGCTTCTCACCGAGCACGAATGCTTCACTCACCGCGATCATCGAAATCCCGAGGATCATGTTGTTGCAGATCTTCGCCGCCTGTCCGGATCCCGAACCGCCGCAGTGCACTACGCGCCCACCCATGACGGACAGGAGGGGCTCGGCTGTGGCGAAGTCTGCGTTGTCGGCGCCGACCATGAACGTGAGGGTTCCCGCCTCCGCGCCGACCACCCCGCCGGAGACCGGGGCATCCATTCCGCGATGCCCGGCATCGAGGGCGAGTTGGCGTGCTGCACGTGCGCTGTCGACGTCGATCGTTGAGGAGTCGATGAACAGGGTGCCCCCAGCTGCAGCATCCAGCACGCCGCCCTGATACACCTCGATCACCTGGGCGCCGCTGACCAGCATGGTGATGACGACTTCGGCACCAGCAACCGCTCCGGCCGCGCTGTCGGCAACAACAACACCGTTGGCGTGCGCGGTTTCGAGAGCAGCGGGGACGACATCGAACCCGCTGACTGTGTGACCCGCCTTCACCAGGTTGGCCGCCATCGGGCCGCCCATATGCCCGAGTCCGATGAATGCGATGGTGGTCATGATGTGCTCCTCAATTCCTCTTGTACTTCCGGCCTTGTCATGCTGCTGTACCTGTCAAGCTGCTGGGCCGGCAAAATGCAGGCCGAGTTCTCGTTCACCGAGCGACGAAAAGTAGTGCTCGATGACGGCCGGCGACACCTCATCGAGTGTGCTCGGCATCCACTGGGGGTTGCGATCCTTGTCGATAACCTGGGCGCGGATCCCCTCCACAATTTCTGGCCGTTCGATGAACCGCACAGAGACCCGATACTCCTGATTGAGCACCTCTTCGAGCGTGCCCGCTTCGAGTGCGCCCAGTTCGCGCACCCGCCGCACCGATTGCAGCGCTACGGTGACGCCGGTCGGCGACTTGCCAAGAATTGCGGATGCTGCAGCCTGCGCGTGCGGGCCAGCGGCCTGCAGACGTTCAACTATTCGAACAGCGTCGTTGCCCTCGTAACAGGCGTCAATCCACGACCTTTGTGCAAGCAACTCTGAATGCGGGGCAGGCTTTGCTACTTCGGCGATAGCGTCGGCGACGACAATTTCCTCAAGACGTTCTGCGAGCCTGCCGAGCCTTTCGGACGGGACGTAGTAGTCGGCGAAGCCAAGAGCGACAGCATCCGCGCCGGATCCCATTCCGCCGCTCATCGCAAGGTGCGTACCGGTTTCGCCGGGGGCGCGTGCGAGAAGGTAGCTGCCGCCAACATCCGGAGCGAACCCGATACCTACCTCCGGCATGCCAAACCGGGTTCGCTCTGTAACGATGCGGTGGCTGCCGTGGGCGGACACCCCGATTCCACCGCCCAGTACGACGCCGTCCATGAAGGCGACGTACGGTTTCGGATAGCGTGCGATGCGTGCGTTGAGTGCGTACTCGTCACGCCAAAACTGTTCCGTTTCTGCACCACCGGCGAGCGCATCGTGATACATGCTGACGATGTCGCCGCCCGCGCACAGCCCGCGCTCCCCTGCGCCGGAGATCAGCACCGTCGCAACGTTGTCGTCTGTTTCCCACTCGTCCAGAGTCGAGGCAATCACCTGCACCATCTGGTGGGTGAGCGCGTTCATCGCCTGTGGTCGGTTCAAGACGATAGCCCCAAGCCTTCCGCGGCGCTCGAACAGGACATCGTCGCCCGGTTCACTCATCTGGCCTCCAAGCGGTCTGCCGAACGTTTCGCCTTCACGCGTCTACAAGAGTGCGGCCGACGATCAGTCGCATGATCTCGTTGGTTCCTTCCAGAATCTGGTGGACCCGCAGGTCGCGCACGATGCGTTCTAGGCCGTACTCGCTGAGATAACCGTATCCCCCGTGCAACTGGATGGCACGGTTGGCGACCGAGAATCCGGCATCCGTTGCCGCCAGCTTGGCCATCGCGCACAACCGAACCTTGTCGGCGTCGCCGCGGTCGTACGCTTCTGCGGCACGCGCGAGCAGCGTGCGAGCGAGCTCCAGCTCGGTGTCCATCTCGGCGAGTGCGAACAGAAGTGCCTGCTTTTCGACGAGTGGGCCGCCGAACGCCTCGCGCTCCTTGAGATAGGCAACCGACTTATCCAGTGCCCACTGGCCGCCACCGAGCGAGCACGCACCGATGTTCAGGCGCCCGCCGTCGAGCGCATTCATGGCGATGCCGAACCCGTCGTTCTCTTCTGCAAGTCGATTGGCGACCGGCACCCGTACATCCTCGAAAATGACTTGCCGGGTGGGTTGGGCGTGCCACCCCATCTTCTTCTCCAGTGCACCGAAGGACAGTCCCGGAGTGCCGTCCGGCACGAGGATCGCGGAAATACCGTGGCTGCCGGTGTCGGCGGTGCGCGCCATAACAACGTAGATGGCGGAGGCGCCGGCGCCAGAAATGAACTGTTTGACACCGTTGATGATGT
>JBDSZO010000104.1:0-3359 GCA_039925105.1 Terrimesophilobacter sp.
GACTGAACCTGCGGTCGAGGGTCTTGCCGAAGATGGTGGACCCCTTGCCACCGATCGACACCGGGTGCGCGCTTGCCTGCGCGCGGGCAGCGACGACGGGTGCGCGAACGAGGGACGCGGTGGCGACGGCGGCGTTGTCGATGATGCGGTTAATAACCATGTCGGTCACGTCTTCGGTCACCTCGACCGGATCGGTGGCGACCTCGGCGATCTTCCAGGCGAGCTGTTCTTCGCGGGCGAGGTTCTCTTCGCTTTTGTGCACGCGTACTTCGTGGTGGTTCATGGGGTTCCCTAACTGTGATTCATCGCGGCCGCGGAGTTCGATGCCGCGATGGCTGAATGGTCGACCGATTCGAGGATGTTCTTCAGACTCTTCCTAAGATGCACCGCTGTGGCATCCGCGGCGAGTTGAGCATCCCCGTCCACGATCGCTTCAACGATCGTCAGATGCTCTGCGGCCGCGGCAAGTAGACGTTCGCTATCGCCCCGGGCGAGCCGGCGGGCCCGCACGAGATGGGGACGGAGTTGACGTATGGCCGAGACCATGAATTGGCTGCCCACGGCTTTATCTATCGCTGCGTCGAGTCGGGCAACGAGCGCGTAATACTCGTTCCGGTTGTCGTCCCGTTCGAGTAGTGCAGGAGCCAAGCGGAAGTCCTCAAGAAGTTCAAGAAAAATTTGCGCATCGCGCCGTCTAGCGACAAGCCGAGCGGCCTCGGATTCGAGAACGATACGAAGTTCAAAGAGTTCGACAATTGTGTCCCGAGAAAGGTCGCTAACGACAAGGCCTCGGCCAGGGAGTGCGACGAGCAAGCCGTCGGCCGCGAGACGCGCAAACGCCTCGCGAACCGGAGTACGGGAGATGGAGAGTCGTTGTGCTTGCTCAACCTCGGCGAATACGGTGCCCGGAGGAGACACCCAGTGCAGGATGTCGTCGCGAAGCGCCGTATAGGCGGTGTCACTCGCGCGCATCCGCCCTTCCCGTGATGTATACACAGTACCAAATCTTACGGGAAAATTTGAACAAAAGCATTCTCATAGCCGACTTATGTATACACTCCTCGGCGCTTCAGTGAGCGTACTGTCTTTGATCAGCGCGAAGAGTCACGCTCTGTCGCGGTACCCCAACTGATTCGAGAGATCACGTGTCGCTGCGATCAAACTTGCAGTGACTGAATCGACTTCATTCGTGAATCGCTCTGAGGGTCCGCAAATGCTGATCACCGCCACGGGCGTACCACCACTGTCAAAGACTGGCGCCGCGACAGAGGAAGCGCCCGACTGGCGTTCACCAATCGAGTGGGCAACGCCGTCTTCTCGGATTTGAGCAAGTTCTTTGCGCAATTCGTTGATATCGGTCAATGTGTGGGGCGTCAAACTCTGGAGCGGCTCGGCTAGATACTCCTCGATTTGCTCCGAACTTAGATTGGCGAGGAATGCCTTGGACGAGCTGCCAGCATGCAGAGGAAACGGAATCCCAATTGGGACGGACATGATGACTTCCCGTTGCGGAGTGACCTGGTCGGCATACACCCGGGTATTTCCGGTCATGATCGACAACGTCGCGGTCTCGTTCGTCTCCGCGGAAAGTCGCGCCATCACTGGCATGGACAAGCGTCGCACATCAAGGCGAGAAAGATAGTTCAGCCCCACTGTGGCATTGGTCGGCCCGAGTGCATATCGACGAGTTTTCTCCTCAAATCTCACAAAGCCCTTCCTGCGAAGCGAGCTCAATACCCTGTGAACCGTGGCCTTCGACATCCCCATTGCCGTTGCGATCTCGGTGACACCAATGGTGTCTGACTTTGAATCGACGAAGTGCATTAGTACGTCGAGAGCACGGTCAACAGTTGCCGCAGACTTCGATTCCTTAGGCATTGATTCCGGTCCTTAGTGTTGACCAACTTTCATGCTTTCCAGCCGCCTTGACGGGGCTCATGCCCGCGTTGCTGGTTGGCTGACAAACACTTCAAATTGCCGTCATGGCTCACATTTACCGCGCCAGAGCGTGAGTTGCGACCCTGCGCAACCCCTGAAGTCCAGGTTCGCAATCGGGAGGCGAAAACACGCGGACGTGCGCGAATCAACACTATTCAACCGACGGCGTTTGTCAAAACCCCTAATTCTCACGCATTGCGCTGCTCCGTCTGGCGCCTTATCATTGATAAAAACCGAACACTGTTTCACTAAGTGGACTAAGACGAAGGAGTCGACATGAAAAAATGGATATCCACAGCGGTGATTTCAGTCACCGCTGCGCTTGTTCTCACCTCGTGCAGTACAGCAACACCGTGCGGAGACCAAGCGAACACAACGCCGATCAAAATTGCCGTCCTCGAGCCGTTCAGTGGACCGTTGGCCAGTTACGGGAATATGGTTCTCGGTTCGATTAAGGCGGAAGCTGACCTGATCAACGCCGCGGGCGGTATCGACGGTCGTCAAATTGAAGTGATCAGTCGAGACAACGCCATGGACCCGCAGAAGGCAGTTCAGGCCGCACAGGAACTGGCTAGCGATCCCGACGTCGCACTGATTGAAGGACCATCATTCACGTTCCTCTTCAACGCTGCGAAGGATGTTTTCGAACAGTCGCAGAAGGTGAACTGCCAACCCGCCGTCAACGCTGATGGCGCCCTCGACGGTCTGAAGTACGCCTTTAGGACCGGTCCACCGAACACTCCGAAGGTTGAAGCGGGCCTCGCCTATGCTGCCGCAAACACTGACATCAAAACCATCGGCCTGGTTAATGCAAATGATGCCTCAGGTCAAGACCTCGATGCCGCATTGAAAGTCCTCGCACCGAAGTACGGGCTCACCTACTTGGGAGCGCAATTTTTCAGCCCCGGCGCAAAATCCGTGGTGCCCCAGGTCACCGCGCTTAAAGCTGCTGACTCGATCTTCGTGTCAGGCACAGTGAGCGATGCGGCAATCACCGCGAGTGACGCGAGAAGTGCCGGCTTCACTGGAACCTTCATCGGGACCGACGGGCTCTTCGTGGGAACTGCGTTCGTTCAGGCGGGCGTTGAAGCCGTTCAGGGAACGATCTTCAGTCAGGAAGACTTCCTCTACATGACCCGTATTCCTAAGTCTGACTGGCCGAAAACTTCGCTCAAGTCGTTCGAGGCTACGGTGAAGTCTCAGGGCTACCTGCCGGACAACAACACTGGCCTAAAGCTCTTGAACGGAACAATGATTGCCAATGATTGCGTGGTTCAGTGGGCTGCCGCAGTCAAGGCTGCCGGAAGCGTTGACGCAGACAAGGTTGCCGCAGCATGGTCGACTCTTGAGCTCTCGGCTGATGAGAACCCGTCGGGGACTCCAGTGAAGTACACAAAGGACAACCACAATGCTTACCAGTC